>NZ_RCOA01000104.1:0-21016 GCF_004307585.1 Pseudomonas sp. Sample_20
GTTCGCGCAGCACTTCCTTGATCGTGGCTTGCAGCGCCGCTTGTTCCGCCGGGGTAGACACGGTGAAGGTCACGCCGCTGGTTCGTGCGGCGTCGAAGACGCGCAGGCGCAGGGCTTTGGGCAGGCGCTGGAACAGCTCGTCGAGGTCGGGGATTTTCTCGCCGGCGAGATCAAAGCCTTCCAGCGCCCGGCTCAGGCCGAGGTTCAGCGCCGGGCTGTAGGTGTCTTGCACGGCCTCGGCGAGGACGCGGCTGTGTGCCGGCAGATCGTCGAGGGCTGGAAGCTGTGGCTGCTCGATGCGCTGCAATTTGGCCAGCCAGTCCGGCAGGTTGTTGAACATCGCCATGCCGGCGTTGAACAGCGTTGAATATTGCCCGGCCTGTTCGGTCTGCAAGCGCAGCGGCAAGGTGTAAAACAGCGGGCGGGTCAGTTGCGGGTGTTGTTCGAGGTAACCGAGCATTTGCTCATTGGCCGCGTCGCTACGGCCGATGTCCTTGAGGCAAGCGTATTCGCTGGCGAGCGCCTGATCGATCTGCACTTGCCTGTCGAAATACCACGCCGAGCGATGGAAACGCCCGGCGCACAGCAGTTGCGCGCGATCGGCGGTGATGCGTTCGAGCAGGCGATTCCAGCGTCCAAGGTTGTCGCGATGACTGTTCAGCACCTCGTCCATGGCCGGGCGGTCGATCAGGTCATTGATGCCGCGTTTGCCGCTGAGCAGCGGGCCGTCGAGCACGTCTTTCATGCGCCGGTTCTGATCCTTGCCGAGCTCGACCAGTGTGCTCAGGTGGCGCTCGACGAAATCGGCCGGGGCCACTTCAGCGAAATATTCGCGGGTGTAAAAGCGTCGATCCGCCTCGGCGGTGACGCGAGCGTGCGCCGTGAAATCCGGGGCAACGCCGTCGAAGCGGTTCAGCGCCAGTGACTCGTCCAAAGCCTTTTCGCGCTGTTGCTGCAGTTCAGGTCGAGACTGAGTATCTGCCGGGACAATCTCACCACCCTTGTTCAGATAGTCGAGCAGCGCCTGCCGGGTATTTTCCCGATCCGCTTCGGGCAATTGCTCCAGTTCAGCAAACAATGCCTGGGCGCGCGGATCGTCGCTGGCCTTGGCCAGGGTGTCGAAATCCTGAGCGCCCAACTGGCTCAGCGACTCGATGTAACTGGCCAGCAGATAGTCGCGCTCGTTGTTGTCGGTGTTGCTCCACTGCTCGATCCAGCCGACTACCAGGTCCTGATAATCGGCCAGATCGCGCATCACGCCGAGGTCGTCGTTGACCAGCAGAAACAGCGTGTCGTCCTGATATGGTCCGCGCACCCGCCCGAGAAATTCGCCGATATGCGCCTCGCGAAAACGTCGCGGGTTTTCCCACAGATAGGGCTCACGCTCGTGCTCCGGCGCGTCGCTGACCTGCACCGCCGGCATCCGCGTGGCGTCCGCCTCGGCCAGCGGTTTCGCTGTGCAGGCCACTTCCGCCAGCCACTGTTTGGCCTGGGCCACGGTGAGCAGATGCTCGCCGCCGATCAGACAATGCACCGGGCCAAGATCGACCGCCTGCATGAAGTGCTCGCGTTCCTCCGCGCTGTCCAGCACCTGTCGGCACTTCGCCGCGCTCAACTGCACGTCGGCAAAGGTCACGTAAAGGGTGCTTTTGCGCGAGAAGATCAAAGCCGGACGTTCCTCGATGGCGCTGCGCTGCTCCTCGCTGACGCTTTTGCCGCGATGCAGCAATGCGCTGATCACGCCTTCAAGCACGCGGTATTCGTAGAGCTCACCGCTGAGACTGTCGACGATGTACAGCCAGCCATCGCGTAAACGGCGGATGCCCATGGGGCGCGTGGTCAGGGTGTAAGGCAGCGTGATTTCGGTGCTGGGGTCGAAGGGTTTTTCCACCAGGCCGTACGCAAGTGGCAGCAGTTGCACGTGGGTGTTGCGCAAGGGGCAGGCGGCGGGACCGATGATCGGGGCTTTGGACGCGGCGGCTGCCGCAAGGTCGGCGGGATGGTTCATGGTCGGACTCTTTCAGACGCCCATTGGCGGGCCATTGAAACGGCCAGCGTCAAGCGCTCACCGATCGGTTGCAGGGAGGGCTCGTGTAGCAAGTGCTGGATCTGCGGATGCTCATCCGGATCAGCGCCGTTGAGAGAGGCGACAAGGTTGGCGAAGTAAAGCCATTCCGATTGGCTGCTCAGGCCGAGCGCGCTGGCTTTTGCCTCGATTTGTTCCAGAAGTATCCAACGTTCAGCGATGGTTTCCCCGGTATGAAACCGGGGAAAATATTCAAGCAAATACGCATCGACTTGTAGCAACACCCGCCGCCGATCCACCCGATCCAGCGCGGCATCCTGCTCAACACTCAACCGATACGGCACCACCAGCGCCCCACCCTGCCCGTGCCGAGGTCGCTGACAGTGCCAGACTTGCCGCGCGCCATCCGCCGTGACCACGCACCCCAGCGGCCCGAACAGACTCGCATCGCCGCTGGCAAACAGCGCCTGCGCCACGGCGGCATCCGCCAGCCGCAACAACACCGGCGAGCCGACCGGCAACTCGACGATCAACAACTGACGCAAGTGCGCGACTATTTCATGCGCCGGCGCGGTGCTGAACAACAGCACGCCCCATTCCTGTTGGGCGTGCTGGCGATGAAACCGCGCCACCGGATCGTCAGCGTCAGCGAGCGCCACCAGCAACGGCGAGACGTCACGCAGGGCCGAAAACGGTGGCTGGTCGTACAGCGCGAAAGCGTTGGCGGCGGGATCGAGCCTTCGCAGTTGCGCCGATAGATCGGCGATCGTCGCACCGTCGAGCAGCACAAACGCCTGCTGCTCAGCCCACGGCAAACCTTCAGGCCAATCCGTCAAAAGGCTCATGCCTGGGCCGCCTCGCAAATCAGGCAACGCGAGGTCCGCGTGGTCAGCAGCGCATGCCGTTGCTGCACGGCATCGAACGTCGCCTTAAGCAACGGCGCGGGCCCCGGCAGCATGGGTTCCGCTGGCAGACACACCGTCGGCGCCCCGCCCTGCACCACCGGCACACTGCTGAAAATGCCGGCGGCGCCGACCGTCAGCCAATGCCCGCCAGCAGCCAGAGTGATCTGCAGGCCGCTGTTGAAAACCACCTGCTCGCCCGCGCCGAAATGCAGCTGCTGCGCCGCACTGACGCGCTGGCTGGCGACCCGCACATGCTGCTCGCCCTGCACCCACAGATGATCGTCCTGCTTGAGTTCAGTCAGGCGATTGCCATGGGTCAGATGATGTTCTTCGTCGCGCAACTCAAGGCTGGAGACGCCGCCAATCACTTGGCTATGCAGGTTGTCGATCTGCACACGCAAGTCATTGAGCACGTGCTGCACCAAGTCGCGCTGCGCCCTGATGGAGATTTCTTCCGCGCCTTGCCGATCCTCGATGCGCAGTTCGTTGTAACCACCGCCGCCGGGGCTGCTCTGGCTGCGCCAGATACTGCGCGTCTGTTGCGCCGGCAGGTCCAGTGGCACCGGCGTTTCGGCGTTGGGCAGGCAGGCGAGCACATGCGGTTTGTCCGGATCGCCATCGGTGAAGCCCACCAGCACTTCCATACCGACGCGAGGAATCTGCACGCTGCCGTAGCGGTCATGTGCCCAGGCAGTGGCCACGCGCAGCCAGCAACTTGACTGTTCATCACGCTGGCCGTCGCGATCCCAGAGCATTTGCACTTTCACCCGGCCGTAGGCATCGCTGTAGATTTCTTCGCCGGGCGGGCCGGTCACCACCGCCAGCTGACTGCCGCTGACGCGCGGTTTGACATGCCTGAGCTGCGGGCGAAACACCACGTCCCACGGTGTCGCGACGAAATGGTTGCGATAGCCCTGACTGAAACCATCTGCGTCAGCCTGCTCGGTGAACGCTTCCTCGAGCACTTGCGGCTGTTTGCCGATGTGCTCGACCTCGGTCAGCAACCATAAATCGTTGCAGTCGGCGCGCGAGTAATCCGCCATGGTCATGAAACTGCCGCCGCGCATCAGCGCCTGATTGCTGCGCCCGTTAGCCAGACGATAGTCGGCACCATGGCGCTCCAGCGCACGCTGGCTGAGGTGCTTGCCGCGCTCGCGATGGGTGAACTGCCCGGGAAACTCATAATCTTCCAGCAGCGGAACTTGCGCTGCACTGACCTTGGCGTCCAACTGCACTGCGGGCTTTTCGAAGTGATAGTCGCGGCGCTCGACGAGGTTGGAGCGTGGCTCCAGGCGCACAGTGAACTGGTCGATAACCGGCGCATTGGCAACCAGGCCGTTGCCCTGCACATAGCGCGTCGTCACGTCGTGTTTGAGGAACGCCGTTTGATCGTCGCCGAACACCAACAGGTGCGCCTCACGGCGGTGGCGGAAGTGAAAGTGCAGGCCCTCCTCTTCGCACAGCCGCTGGATGAAGTGCAGATCGGTTTCCTGGTATTGCACGCAATACACCCGCGCCGGGTACTCAGCGCTGAGCTGAAAATGCCAGGCATCGGCCTGCATGCCGTGATCGTCCAAGACATTGGCGATGATCTGCGGCACGCTCAGGTTCTGGAAAATCCGCTGATTGCGCCGATGCGCGAGGTAAGCAAGATGCGGCGCAAGGGTGATCTGGTAACGGCTCAGCCGAACACCGCAATCACCCTGGCCGACCCGATAGACCAGCCCGTGCATGCCGCTACCGTCGGCACCGAAACAGAGAAAGGCCGGCCGATGCAGCAAGCCTTCCAGATCCACATCGGGGCGCTCGCTGACCAGCTCGAGATCCAGTTCGTAGGTCTGGTTGAGCACTTCCCGGGTGCGAAAACCGAACACTTGAAGATCGTGGGAAACGCCTTCTATCTCGAGAGTGAAAACAACGGGCCTGCCAGCGATGCGCATCCACCTGTCCCTGTGTCTGAGTGAAAGACGGGACTGTGCAACGGTGCACTGCAATGGGTGAAGTCAGACCTTTCCCTGTTTTGCCGGTCTGCGAGCGAAAAGGACGTGGCCCACAGAGAAACGGCCAGGATCCTACGGAAATGATCCCGGATCCTATGTCTTTCCCCTGTCAGGGCAGCAAGATGATCTTGTCGCCACCACCCTGATTGACCTCTGCATAGCGCGCCAGCCCTTCAGCCAGCGGCACCTCCACCAAGCCCTGCGGCAGCGGCAAGCGATCCTCATCGAAGAACCGCCCGAACTGCTCGAGCATCGCCGCGCACGCCTCAACGCCGTACAACAACGAGTTGATCCCGACCACCGAACCGCCCTTGCGATACAGCGTCAGCGCCGGCAATTGCACGTGGCCGTCGACCGGCGCGGCGATGATGGCGATGCGGCCGAAGGTCGCCAGTGCCGCCACCGAGGCGGGCAGCCAGAAACCGGTGGTGTCGAAGATCACATCGGCGCCACCGCGATACACCGCGTTGACCTGGGCACCGAGGTCTTCTGGCTTATCCAGTTGAATCGTCTGATAGCCCTGCTGCTGCAGATCGGCGACCTGCTCGGGCCGGCGCGCCGCCGCCAGCAATTGCGCGCCGCGCACTTTTGCCAGGGCCAAAGCCGCAGTTGCCACCGCCCCGCCGCCGATCACCAGCAAACGCGTATCGGCGCTGACCAGGCTGCGTTCCAGCGCATCCCACGCCGTGGTGTACGGCACGCCAAGGCTGGCCGCCTGAGCAAAACTCAAATGCGCCGGTTTGTGCGCCACGCCGCTGGCCGGCAGTTTGACGAATTGCGCATGGGCGCCGTCAGCGAAGAAGCCCAGCTCGCGCCCGGTACCCCAGACTTCCTGACCGATCAACGCTTGCGGCCCCTCGACCACCACCCCGGCAAAATCCCGCCCCGGAACCCGTGGCAGTGTGGTGTAAGGAAAACGCCCAAGGACGTTTTTCACATCGCTGGGGTTGAGGCCGGCAGCCTTGATCTGCACCAGCACTTCATCGGCGCCGGGCACCGGGGTCGGAACGTCGACGAAACGCAGGGAAGACAGGTCGCCGGTCTGATCGAATTGCAACGCTTTCATGGGCACATCCACCGAAAGGAAAAAGGGAAATTCAGGACAACCAGCCAGCGACCAGTTGCCGGCCCAGCGGCCACAACTGCTCACCGGCCAACATGCCGAGCAGGCCGACCAGCGCGATGGCCGGTGGGGCGGGAGAACGGAAATCGAGCGCGCCGTAGAGCAGGCCGACGCCCAGGCCGATGGCCAGAGAAATGAGGTAGTTCATGGAGGAACTCCGCCGCGATAAGTGATGGGCAGAGTCTAGGGAAACGGGCGGAGCGGTATCGGCCAAGGACTTCTGAATTTCGGACAAATCCAAAAGGTCACCCGCAGCTCATTCCTACAGGGGGTTGCGTTCAGGCTGCCGAGAATTGCGAAGGCGCCACCCCCAGCTCCCGGCGAAACATGTCGCTGAAACTGCTCGGTGAATAACCCAGTTCGCGAGCAATGACGCTCACCGCCACGCCCTGAATCAACGCTGCCACCGCCGTCGCCAACTGCACCTGGCGCCGCCATTCGGCGAAGCCCATGCCGAGGCTGTCCTTGAACAACCGCGCCAGCGTACGCACGCTGGCCCCGGCGTTTTCCGCATGCTGCTCGAACGGGATCTCCAGCGACGGCGCGGCCATCACGGCCTGACACAGATTCATCAGACGCCGGTCGGACTCATCCGGCAGCGGAATCTTCAACTGCGAACGCCTTGCCCGGCGCAGCTCCAGCAACGCCAGCCCGACCAGCGCCTCGTAATACTCAGCCTCGCCGTCATCGCCCTGCGCCACCAGTCCGACGATCAACTCGCGCAGCAGACCACCGACTTCGATCACCTGCACCGTCGCATCCAGGGTCGCCGCCAGCGCCGGGCGCAAGTAGATATTGCGCATCTGCAAATCCGACACCACACGAATCCCGTGCGGCACTCCCGGCGGCAACCACACCGCCCGCTGCGGCGGCACCACCAGCGCTTCGTGCGGGGTTTCCACCCACATCACCCCGCTCATCGCATACAGCAACTGCCCCCAGACATGCTCGTGCGGCTCAATGAACAAACCACGCGGATAGGTTCGCGCCAGCGGTTGCACGGGCACATCGGTGTCGGTCAGATCAGGGGGCGCGGCGAGGGCCATGGCGAGCGTTCACAGGGGGTTGGCGAAGCCGCCATGGTAACCAGCACGCCGCGCACTCGCCAACGATAGATACCGTCGGACAATCCGAATGAATTTTCCCGGCACAGCGCGATCCGTTTAATACCACAGGGAGGAATTCGGGCTTTATGAACAACGCAAAACTTTACGTCATCGACTACACACTGCATGGCACCCCCAAGTCGTTCATTATCCGCTCGGACAAAATGGACAACGCCGAAGCCTGGCATTGGGCAAGCTGCGACGCGGGCGTGGGTCGCATCCCGCGCTTCGGCCGCGAGAAAGTGCAAAAGACCAGCAAACCGATGGCAGAAAAATTCGGTCTGGAAAACGTCACCTGGCGCCAGACCAACTGACCCCACCGCCCTCACCGCAGGCTTGGCAATCGACAGGGGGAATCGACCGATGACCGACACTTATCACCCGGCCCGACTGGACTACGGCCTGACCACCTTCTTCGGCCAGATCACCAAAACGGTGAATTGCGCAGTGGCACTGGAGACGGTTGCGGACGACCCTTACCGCTTCACCCTGTGCGTCCAGGCACCGGTACCGGAAGACCTCCACCAAGCCAAGGTTGTGGTGGTCAAGGTCGAAGGGCGAACACTGCAAGGCACGGTGAGGCACTTTGAGCGACAGGAAGACGACAGTCTGAAAATGGAAGTGGAGCCTGATTAGGCTCCACTTTTTTTTGCCGCGCTTATTTCGGATGAGCGCAACCGCAACCCTTCATCGCACACTCTTCACCGTGTTTGTGGTGATGAGCGCAAGCCTCGCAGCAATAGTGTTTGCCGTGCACAGCGTAGGAATGTTCGCCTTCTTTGATCGTGCAGTTGCAGCCCGGGCAGTCGCATTTTTTATCGGACATGGGACAGACTCCTTGCGTGGTGGTTGTCTGAGGCTTGCGAGCAAGCCATAAGGGACAGTGTAGAAGGTGGTGTTGCAGGCTGGCCAACTGTTGAGAGATTGGGCGACGCAGAGATGCTTCGCGAGCAGGCTCGCTGCCACAGGGGTTAACCGCACAAAGCAATGAGCGTTAGCTCAAGTAGCTTTTGATCTTGATCTCAGAGCCCGTCGGCAGGCTGAGCGGAGGGCAACACCCGCAGCAACGGATATGTACACAGTCAAACAAATAAAATCACTGCGCCTGCCGCGAACTCCGATACATAAACACCAAAGCCACCGCCAGGCACACCATCGCCAGCATCCGGCTCGAGGACAAGCCGATCGCCGGATTCCCCAACCAGCCAAAATTATCGATCAACATCCCCATCCCCAACTGCCCGACAATCACCGCCACCGTCGCCACAGCCGTCCCGACCACCGGCACCGCGCCAACCATCACCATCATGTACACCACGCCGAACAGCGCCCCGGTCAACTGCCACTTCGGCACCTCAAGCAGACTCACCGCCTGCGCCGGTTCGAAAAACAGAATCAACAACCCGGTCACCACCGCGCCCACCGCAAAGGTCAGCAGACTGCTACGCAGCACCCCCACCGTTTCACCCAGACGCCCATTGATCGCGGCCTGCACACTCAACACCGCACCGGCCAACGCCACCACCGCCAACAAAATCACCAGACCCATCACTCACCCCCGCGCAATCAGAACCAAAGCCACCACAATCAAGCCCAACGCCAGCCAGCGCTCGCCGTTGACCTTCTTGCGCGTCGCGCCGAACCAGCCGAAATGGTCGATCAGCACACTCTTGCCGACCTGACCGGACAAAATCGCAATCATCGTCATGGCAATGCCGATATGCGGCGTCGCCAGCGTCAGCACCACCACGTAGATCGGCCCGAGAAAACCGCCGATCAACTGCCAGCGCGGCAACTGGGTCAGCGCCGGACGTTTCTGTGGGCCGGCGAACAGCAAGAGCAAAAACAGAATTGCCGAACCCACACCGAAGATGCTCAACGTCGCCCATAAATGCCCGACCTGCTCACCCAGCGGCCCGAGCAATCCGGCTTCTACCGACAAGCCCATGCCAGCGAGAATCACCAGCGGCAGCAACAGCAGACGCAACACCGAGCTTTTCACCGGTGCCGCAACCAACCCTTCATCCAACGTCTGCATACATAACCTTCCACGCTCAAAGACAATGGCGCGGATTATCGGCTGGCGCCGCTGTGCGATAAATGGGAGCATCCGGACAACACTTTTGCGCAACACGCACAGCGAGACACGGCATGCACGGGCTCAACGAACTCGGATTCAAAGCGTTAAGGCTGTTTGTGGCGGTCCTCGACCACGGCAGTTTTTCCGAAGTCGCCCGCCGCGAAGGCGTCGCGCCCTCCTCCATTTCGCGGCAGATCCAGTTGATGGAACAGGCGCTCAACCAGCAATTGCTCTACCGCCACACCCGCGCCGTCACCCCGACCGAAGCCGGGCGCACGCTCGGCCACCATGCGCGGCTGCTATTGGTGCAACTGGAGGAAGCCGAACAGGCGTTGCAGGAACAGCAAAGCGAACCCACCGGACTGGTGCGCATCAACGCCCCGGTGGTGTTCGGCCAGCGCCATCTGACGCCCTGGCTGGGCCAGCTTTGCGCGCGCTATCCGAAGCTGCAACTGGATATCCAGCAAACCGACCATTACGTCGACCCGCTACAGGAAGGCGCCGACCTGCTGTTTCGCATCGGCGCGCTGCACGATTCGAGCATGCAGGCACGCATTCTGGCGCCGCACCGTTTTCAGGTCGCCGCCAGCCCGGCCTATCTCAAACGCCACGGCACGCCGCAGCATCCCGACCAACTCGCGCAACATCAGTGCCTGGCCTACAAAGGCGCGGCCGGTCAGCAGCGCTGGTTTTTCCGCCGTGATGGCGAGGACTGGACGCCGTACACCGTCAAAGGCCCGATCACCGGCAACCACGCCGACACCCTGACCCAGGCCGCCCAGCAAGGCTTAGGGCTGGTGATGTTTCCGTCGTGGCTGATTGGCGAAGCGGTGCGCGAGGGCACACTGGTCCCGGTGCTGGGGGAATATCAGGTGTCGAACAGCCTGGAACCGCAGCAGATCGCCGTGCTGTGGCCGGGGAGCCGACGGCTGTCGGTGAAGGTGAGGACGGTGATTGATTTTTTTGTCGAGTGCTTTGGCGAGATTCCCTATTGGGACAGAGCCTGAAGATCAAGAGCCCCCTCACCCTAGCCCTCTCCCTGAGGGAGAGGGAACCGACCGAGGTGTCCCACCTAATGCATCGACCTGAAAAACCGCGTCGACTATGGATTCAAAGCAGGACTTTCAGGTCGGCGTAATCCCCCAATATTACCCAATCGGTTCCCTCTCCCTCTGGGAGAGGGCTAGGGTGAGGGGCTTTTCAGGCCATCAGATACGGAACTGCCCGACCAGCTTGCCCAACCGCTGCCCGAGCTCCGCCAGACTGCGCGACGTTTGCGCGCCCAGTTGCGTTTCATCGGCGACGCTGTCCACCGCCACGGCAATCTGATGCACGCTGCGGTTGATCTCTTCGGCCACCGCCGTCTGCTCTTCCGCTGCGCTGGCGATCTGCGCGTTCATCGAGTTGATCGTCGCGATCAACTGCGCCATGGCATCCAGCGACGCACCGGCCTGATTGGCTTGCTGCGAAGTACCGTCGCCGGCCTCGCTGGAACGGCGCATCGCTTCGACCGCCTGCTGCGTGCCGGCCTGCAAGCGGTCGATCATGCCCTGGATTTCCTGGGTGCTGATCTGCGTGCGGCTGGCCAGTGCGCGTACTTCGTCCGCAACCACCGCAAAGCCACGACCGGCCTCACCGGCGCGCGCCGCTTCGATCGCGGCATTGAGCGCCAGCAAGTTGGTCTGCTCGGCAATCGAACGGATCACCCCAAGCACGCCGACAATCGAACTGACGTCCTGCTGCAAGCTGTCCAGCGACACGCCGCTGTTGCGGATATCGTCGACCAATGCATGAATCTGCTTGATGCTGCCTGCGACCACGCGCTTGGCGCTCTGGCCTTCTTCGTCGGTCTGCTGAGCGGCGACGGCGGCGTTTTGCGCGCTCTTCGCCACTTCCTGGGCGGCGGCGGACATTTCGTTGATCGCCGTGGCGACCTGATCGGTTTCGTGGCGTTGACGCTCCATGGCCTGATCGGAACGCTGCGCCTGTTCCGAGACCTGAGTAACCAGCCCGGTCAGTTGCGTGGTCATCTCGGTGATCTGCCGCACCAGGCCGTGGATCTTGTCGACGAAGCGGTTGAACGAGCCGGCCAGTTCGCCAAGTTCGTCCTGGCTGGTGATGTTCAGGCGCCGGGTCAGGTCACCCTCGCCTGCCGCGATGTCGTCGAGGTTGGCTTTCATCAGGGTCAGCGGGCGCAGAATGGTGTTGGCCAGCAGCATCCCCGCCGCCGCGATCACCAACAGCACCAGCACCGCAACGCCGACAATGCTCAGCACCACGCCTTGCACGCGCTCCTGCACTTGCGCCTCGACCTGCGCCACTTGCGCTTCGATGCCGTCGAGGTTGACCGAAGTACCGACCGCCATGTCCCACTTCGGCAGGTATTCGGTGTAGCCGAGTTTCGGCACCAGCACCTTGGCGTTGCCCGGCAGCGGCGAGCTGTATTGCAGATAGTGAGTGCCGTCCTTGGCCACTTTGACCAGGCCGAGGTTGACGTAGACGCCGTTCGGATCGCGGTTGTCCTTGAAGCTTTTGCCCACGCCGTCGGGGTCGTTGGCCTTGAACAGGCGCACGGTCTCGGAGTCGTAGCCGAAGAAGTAGCCGTCCTTGCCGTAGCGGATGCCCGAAAGCAATTTGATCGCCTGCGCCCGCGCCGCGTCATCGCCCGGTGCAGCGGCGTCGTACAGCGGTTTGATCGTGGTCATGGCCACGGCGACGTAACTTTGCAGGGTGGCCTTGGCGTCGCTGAGCAGCCGCTCGCGGGTCTGTTCAACCTCCTTGCGCGCCTGTTCCTGGAGGATGAACAGCGTGGTCACGCTGATGACCAGCGCAAAGAGCAGCACCGGCAGAACGGCAAGGGACAGGACTTTAGCCTTGAGACTCAGGCGCATCGGGGGACTCACTCTTTTGATTTTGTTGGCGTGGTTAAAGGCTTTAACGGCACGCCGGAGCAAAAGTTGAGTCCGGGAAATACCCAGGCCCCTGTGGGAGCGAGCTTGCTCGCGAAGGCGTCGTGTCAGTCGCTGCAACTGCGACTGATCCACCGCTTTCGCGAGCAAGCTCGCTCCCACAGGGGTTGGTGGGGCGTTTAGAGAACCATCGCCGCCACCCAGCCAAACACCAGCAGCGGCAGGTTGTAGTGCAGGAAGGTCGGTACGACGGTGTCCCAGATGTGGTGATGCTGGCCGTCGATGTTCAGGCCGGAGGTCGGGCCGAGGGTCGAGTCCGAGGCCGGCGAACCGGCATCGCCCAGCGCACCGGCAGTGCCAACGATGCAGACGATGGCGATCGGGCTGAAGCCCAGTTGCACGCACAACGGCACGAAAATAGCCGCCAGAATCGGCACGGTGGAGAACGACGAGCCGATGCCCATGGTTACCAGCAAGCCCACCAGCAGCATCAACAAAGCCCCGACGCCTTTGCTGTGATTGATCCAGGCCGCCGACGATTCGACCAGCGTCTGCACCTGCCCGGTGGCCTTCATCACTTCGGCAAAACCTGAGGCGGCGATCATGATGAAGCCGATCATCGCCATCATCTTCATGCCTTCGGTGAACAGATCATCGGTCTCGCGCCATTTGACGATGCCCGACACCGAGAAAATCAGAAACCCGACCAGAGCGCCGATAATCATCGAGTCCAAGAGCAACTGCACCACGAATGCCGAAGCAATGGCCACACCGGCGATCATCAGGCTCAGCGGGTTGTAGTGCACCGCCGTCTGCTCGACCTGTTCGATCTTCGCCAGGTCATACACGCGCTTCTTGCGGTAGCTGATGAACGCCATCGCCAGGCCGAAGACCATGCCCAGCGCCGGAATGCCCATGGCGTGGGTGACATTGATGCCGCTGATGTCGACGCCGCTGCGGGCGACGTTGGCGAGCAGGATTTCGTTGAGGAAGATGTTGCCGAAGCCCACCGGCAGGAACATGTACGGGGTGATCAGGCCGAAGGTCATGACACAGGCGATCAGACGGCGATCGAGTTGCAGCTTGGTCAGTACATATAGAAGTGGCGGCACCAGCAGCGGAATGAAGGCGATGTGGATCGGCAGGATGTTCTGCGAGGCAATCGCCACCACCCACAGCAGCCCGATCAGCAGCCATTTGACGTTACCGCCGCCGGTTGCATGCTGCCGATCCACCATGGCCAGGGCCTTGTCGGCCAGCGCATGGGCCAGGCCGGATTTGGCAATCGCCACGGCGAAAGCGCCGAGCAAGGCGTAGGACAACGCCACGGTCGCGCCGCCGCCCAGCCCGCTGTTGAACGCCTTGAGTGTTGCGTCGATGCCCAGACCGCCGGTCAGGCCGCCGACCAGCGCCCCGACGATCAGCGCGATCACCACATGCACGCGCGACAGGCTGAGGATCAGCATGACGCCGACGGCTGCTATGACTGCATTCATTTCACTACCTCAAAAAACACTGCGGGTGAAAACACACCGCCAGACAGGATGAGTCCGCCCGGGGTTGGCCGGCGGAGGTGTACAGAGGGTCTTGTTAGAGGGCGCGCACTGTGCCGCAGAGTGGCGGCGCTGTCAAAGCCCTGTGGCGAGGGGATTGATCGTTCCCACGCTCTGCGTGGGAATGCAGCCCGGGACGCTCCGCGTCCCTTCCAGAGCCGAACGCGGAGCGTCCGTTGAGGCATTCCTTTGCTGCGCGTGGGAACGATCATAACCCTATACGCAAATGTCACGACTGCTTCGCAGCCGAACGGGGATAAATCCCCTCGCCACAGGACCACAGGACTACAGGACTACAGGACTGCAGGACTGCAGGACTGCAGGACCACAGGACCACAGGCCCCGCATGCGGCAATCGGTCATATTGCGCTCACGGCATAAAGAAAGCCGAAACGCGGCCGCTACAGTGCAAAGTCTCAGATATTTATCGGATAAGGATGTTTTCCATGTCGCTCAGACAACTTTCCATCCAATGGAAAATCACCCTGCTCGCCGGCCTCTGCCTGGCCGGTATCGTGACCCTGTTGGTCGGTCTTTCGCTGTATCGCATGGAACACAGCTCGGCGCTGGTCAAGGCCTCGAGCATGGAGATGCTCACCGAATCGGCGCAGGCGCGGATCGAGTCGCAAGGCGAAGTGCAGGCCGCCGGCATTCGTCAGCAGTTCATGGACGCCTATCAGTACGGCCACGGCTTCTCGCGGCAGGTACTGTTTTTGCGTGAGCAGGCCGAGAAGCGTTTTCTCGATGCCTTCGACCTGCGCGAGGACATGACCCGTCAGGTCAAATCCGCGCTGCAAGCCAACCCGGACCTGCTCGGCCTGTCGCTGGTGTTCGAAGCCAACGCGCTGGACGGCAAGGACGAACTGTTCGCCGATCAGGCTGAACTGGGCAGCAACGACAAAGGCCGTTTCGCCCTGTACTGGTCGCAGCCGACCCCGGGCAAAGTCACCTCGATGGCGCTGCCGGAAAGCGACATGAGCGACACCAGCACCGGCCCCAGCGGTCAGGCCGCCAACGCCTGGTTCACCTGCCCGCGCACCACGCTCAAACCGTGTGTGATCGAGCCGTACTTCTATGTCATCGACGGCCACAAAGTGCTGATGACCAGCATCGTCTTCCCGCTGCTGGTCAACGGCAAAGTCATCGCCTCGCTGTCGGTCGACATCAATCTCAACAGCCTGCAAGCGATCAGCCAGAATGCCAGCCGCAAGCTGTATGACGGCCAGACCGCCGTCAGTATTGTCAGCCCCGCCGGCCTGCTCGCCGGTTACAGCCCGGATGCCGGCAAACTCAGCCAGCGTCTGGATGCGGTGGATCAGGCCAGCGGCAGCGAGTTGCTGCGCCTGCTCGCCGCGAGCACTGGCGTGAGCAGCCTGCACAGCAACGGCCAGTTGAAAGTGCTGTCGCCGTTCCAGCCGATTCCCGACGGCCCGGCGTGGGGCGTGCTGCTCGATGTGCCGGAGAAAGTCCTGGTCAGCCGCGCCGAAGCGCTCAAACAGCAACTGGATGCGAGCAATACCTCGGGCACACTGATCGAACTGAGCCTCGGCCTGCTCGCCGCGCTGATCGGCCTGCTGCTGGTGTGGCTGATGGCGCGCAGCGTGACCAAGCCGATTCTCGGTGTGGCGCACATGCTTGAAGACATCGCCAGCGGCGAAGGCGACCTGACCCGGCGCCTGGCCTACGACAAGCAGGACGAACTGGGCAAATTGGCCGGTTGGTTCAACAAGTTCCTCGACAAGTTGCAGCCGATCATTGCCGAGGTAAAACGCTCGGTGCAGGACGCGCGCAACACTGCCGACCAGTCCTCAGCCATCGCCACTCAGACCAGCGCCGGCATGGAGCAGCAATATCGCCAGGTCGATCAGGTCGCCACCGCGTCCCACGAAATGAGCGCCACTGCCCAGGACGTTGCACGCAGCGCCGCGCAGGCCGCCGAAGCGGCCAAGGACGCCGACCGCGCCACCCGTCAGGGCCTGACCGTGATCGACCGCACCACCGCAAGCATCGACACCCTCGCCGCTGACATGAGCGCAGCGATGGTTCAGGTCGAAGGCCTGGCCGCCAACAGTGAGAAGATCGGCACGGTGCTGGAAACCATCCGCGCCATCGCCGAGCAGACCAACCTGCTCGCTCTCAACGCCGCCATCGAAGCCGCCCGCGCCGGTGAGGCCGGACGCGGTTTTGCCGTGGTCGCCGACGAAGTTCGCAACCTTGCGCGCCGCACTCAGGAGTCGGTGGAGGAAACCCGCCAGGTCATCGAGCAATTGCAGAACGGCACGCAGGAAGTGGTCGGTTCGATGGGCAACAGCCATCGTCAGGCCCAGGGCAGCGTTGAGCAGGTGGGACAGGCGGTGACGGCGCTG
Organism: Pseudomonas sp. Sample_20; assembly: GCF_004307585.1. NCBI lineage: Bacteria > Pseudomonadati > Pseudomonadota > Gammaproteobacteria > Pseudomonadales > Pseudomonadaceae > Pseudomonas > Pseudomonas sp. Sample_20. The sequence continues at coordinate 16,069 of NZ_RCOA01000104.1, forward strand.
CGGCAGATCGGCGATGCGGTGACGGTGATCAGCGACATGAACCTGCAAATCGCCAGTGCTGCCGAAGAGCAGAGCGCGGTGGCTGAGGAGATCAACAACAACGTGGCGACGATTCGCGATGTGACCGAATCGCTGTCCGGGCAGGCGAATGAATCGGCGCGCGTGAGCCAGTCACTCAATAGCCTGGCGAATCAGCAACAGCGGTTGATGGATCAGTTTCGCGTTTGACAAGTGCGGGGTGTCAGTTGCAATCCCCCCTCACCCCAGCCCTCTCCCCCCAAGGGGGGCGACGGGGAAAGGGAGCCGATCTTCATGCCATTCAAGTCCTGAGTTCGACTCGGATTTCAAGTGGGTGCATCTCTCAAGAACAACACAATCAGTCCCCTCTCCCTCTGGGAGAGGGTTAGGGTGAGGGGCTTTTCAAGGGCTCACCGCCGAGGCAGTTCAATCACCACTTTCAACCCGCCCCACTCGCTTTCGCCCAGCACCAGCAAGCCACCCCACGTATCGACGATATCCCGCACGATCCCAAGGCCGAGCCCATGCCCGTGGGTCTGCTCATCCAGCCGCGTGCCACGGCTGAACACCTGAGTGCGCTGCTCTTCGGGAATCCCCGGGCCGTCATCTTCCACGCTCAGGGCAAAGCCGTCAGAACGCTCGATCACACTCAAGCGCACCTCGGCATCGGCCCATTTGCAGGCGTTGTCGAGCAGGTTGCCGAGCAGTTCGAGCAAGTCCTCGCGGTCCCACGGCAGTTGCAAGCCCGGCGGTGCGACGTAACTCAAGGCCAAATGCTCGCCGTGAATCATGTTCAAGGTCGCCAGCAACCCCGGCAGCTCGGCATCGCAATCGAACAACGCGCCGGGCAGCGCATCCCCCGACAACCGCGCGCGATTGAGTTCGCGATTGAGGCGCTGCTGCACCTGCTCCAGTTGTTCCTTGAGAATCCTGCGCAGCTCGGGATGGTCATCGAGCTTGTCGCTGGAGGCCAGGCTGAGCAGCACCGCCAACGGGGTTTTCAGCGCGTGGCCGAGGTTGCCCAAGGCGTTGCGCGAGCGCTTGAGGCTGTCTTCGGTGTGGGCGAGCAAATGGTTGATCTGCGCCACCAGCGGTTCCAGTTCCACCGGCACCTGATCGTCGAGTTGCGAGCGCTGGCCCTGTTGCAACTGAGCGATCTGCTCGCGCGCGCGCTCCAGCGGTTTCAGCGCGCGGCGCACGGTCAGGCGTTGCAGGAACAGGATCAACAGCAACGCCGCCAGCCCCAGGCCGAGGCCGATCTGGCGCATGCGCTGGAAGCTGTCGCTGACCGGCGTGTAATCCTGGGCGACGCTGATCGAGATCGACTGACCGAGGCGCCGATAGTCCGAGCGCAATATCAGCAAGCGTTGCCCGCCCGGGCCCAGTTGCAGGTTGCTGTGCAGCCCCGGGTGTTGCAGCAGCGGCAGTTCCTGATCCCACAGCGAGCGCGAACGCCAGTGGCTGTCGGAGAAATCGATGCGAAAGTAATGCCCGGAAAACGGCCGCTGATAGGCCGGCGAGAGATGCCGCTCATCCAGCTGCAAACCTTGCGGGCCGCGCACCAGCGCCACCAGCAGGCTTTCGCTGTCGTTGCGCAGGCCGGCTTCGAGGTAGCGCTGCAAACCGACTTCGAACAACCACAGGCTGGTTTGCGCCAGTACCAGACCGACGATCACCATCACACTGATCAAACCCAGGCTCAAACGGCGCTGGATTGATCTCATGAAGCTTGCCCGCCGAACAGGTAACCCTGGCCGCGACGGGTTTCGATCACGCTTTTGCCGAGCTTGCGCCGCAGGTGATTGACGTGGACTTCGAGGACGTTGGAGTCACGCTCGGTCTCACCGTCGTAGAGGTGTTCGGCGAGGTGGCTTTTCGAGAGGATCTGTTCCGGGTGCAGCATGAAATAGCGCAGAAGACGGAATTCAGCGGCGGTCAGCTGGATGTCGGCGCCGTCGCGAACCACGCACTGGCGACCTTCGTCCAGATGCAGGCCGGCGGCTTGCAAAGTCGGCTGGTTGGCCTGGCCCTTGGAGCGACGCAACAGTGACTGAATACGCAGGTACAGCTCTTCCGGATGGAACGGCTTGGTCAGGTAATCGTCAGCGCCGGCTTTCAGCCCTTCGATGCGCTCGGCCCAGGAGTCGCGCGCGGTAAGGATCAGCACCGGAATCGCCAGACCGGCGGCGCGCCACTGCGCCAACACGTCCAGCCCCGGCACGCCGGGCAGGCCGAGGTCGAGGATGATCAGGTCATAGGGCTCGCTGCTGCCCTGATACACCGCATCGCGGCCATCGGCCAGCCAATCCACCGCGTAGCCTTGGCGTTGCAGGCCGGCGAGCAATTCGTCGGCCAACGGTACGTGGTCTTCCACCAGAAGCAAACGCATCGATCAATCTTCCTTGTCTTTGACTAACTCGCCGGTATCGGCCTTCAGGTGCAGTTCGCGCGCCACGCCTTCGACCGTCAGCAATTCGACTTCGTAAATGTACACGTCGTGTTTTTCTTCCAGCTCGACTTCCAGCAGTTTGGCGCCGGGGTAGCGATCCATGGCCTGCTGCAGCACTTGCTCCAGCGGCAGGATCACGCCATCGCGACGCAGGGCCAGCGCCTCGTCCTGATCGAGGTCGCGAGCCATGGCCGTACTGCACAACAACACCAGCGCCAGCGCCGTCAGGCGGGTGGCGCGACTATTCAGCTTCATTACGTATCCTGATGATCCCTGAGCACTTCACCATCGACCGCGTTCAACTCCAGATCCCACTTCAGCCCTTTCGGGTCGCGCAGTTCGATCTGGTAAATGAACTTGCCGTACTCTTCCTCCAGCTCGGTTTCGGTGATTTCCGAACCGGGGTGTTTTTCCAGGGCGATGGCGTTGAGCTTCTCGAAGGAGACGATAGTACCAGCGTCGCGCAAACGAAGCGCCTCGTCAGGCCCGAGATCGCGCGCCAGCGCAGTGTGGGCGCCAAGGCCGAGGATCGAGGCAGTGGTCAGGGCAGTCAGGGTTTTCATGGGTGTCTCCGAATTCTTATATGTTGCTTACGGTGGGCACCATAGCGGGATCAACTTAACTGAAACTGAATGGCCATCATTGTGCCCCTCAGTCCGATCGTTCCCACGCTCCGCGTGGGAACGATCTGTACACCGTCGTCGCGGGCCCTCCCACAGGATTCGGCGGTGTGCTTATAATTCCCAGCTTGCTAACGATCGAGACCGGTATGACCGCCATCCACATCAAGTTTCCCGCCCTCACCCTCAAGGCCGGCCCACGGGCCATGGCGCGGATTCGTGCGCAGGGTTTGCACGCCGCGGACGTCGGCACCCTGCCCGGTGCAGCCGGTGGGCCGAAGGCGTTGGGGATTCAGGGGCTCGATCTGGCGTTGTTCGGCGAGTGGCTGCCGAGTGCGCCGCGTGAGCGTTCGCTGATCGGCGCCTCGGTGGGTTCCTGGCGCTTCGCCAGCGCCTGCCTGCCGGACGCCGCCGAAGGCATTCGCCGCCTCGGCCAGCTCTACGCCGAGCAGCATTTCAACAAAGGCGTGACCATGGCCGAGATCAGCCAGAGCTCGCAGCGCATGCTCAACGACCTGCTCGACGGCCGCGACGCGAGCATCCTCGAAAACGCCGATTACCGACTGAACATCATGGTGGTGAAGAGCCAGGGCCGCCTCGCCGAAGACCATCGCGGGCGCCTCGGTCTGGCGCTGGGCTCAGTGATCGCCGACAACCTGCGCGGTCGTGCACGTCTGTCGCGGCACTTCGAACGGCTGATCATCCACGATCCGCGCCTGGCGCCGCCGCTTGATGCCTTGACCGATTTCCCCTCGCGCTTCGTTGCCCTCAACACCGGCAACCTGCGCCAGGCCCTGCTCGCTTCCGGATCGATCCCGATGGTCATGGAAGGCGTGCGCGACCTGCCCGGCGCCGGCGCGGGTACGTTCCGTGACGGCGGTTTGCTCGACTACCACCTCGACCTGCCCTACAGCGGCGACGGTATCGTGCTCTATCCGCACTTCACCGATCGAGTGATTCCCGGCTGGTTCGACAAGACCCTGCCATGGCGCCGCGCTTCGGTGCAGCGTCTGCAAGATGTGCTGCTGGTCGCGCCGTCGAAGGAATATCTGGCGCGCCTGCCCTACGGCAAATTGCCCGATCGTAACGACTTCAAACGCTTTATGGGCGATGCGCCGAGCCGGCAGAAATACTGGCACACGGCGATGGACGAGAGCCGCCGACTGGGCGACGAATTTCTCGAACTGACGGCCAATGGTCGCCTCGCCGAGCGCTTGCTGACCCTTTAGTCAGCACGGCCAAAGACAAGCTGATAAACTCGCCGCCTGCCCGAATCGCTGCGGCGAACGCCATCTGAACAGAGCCGAAAATACTGTGGAAATCTTCAAGGAATTTACTTTCGAATCCGCCCACCGCCTGCCGCACGTCCCGGACGGCCACAAGTGCGGACGCCTGCACGGTCACTCGTTCAAGGTCGCGCTGCACCTGAGCGGCGACCTCGATCCGCACACTGGCTGGATTCGCGATTTCTCCGAGATCAAAGCGATTTTCAAGCCGCTGTATGAGCGCCTCGACCACAACTACCTGAACGACATTCCCGGCCTGGAAAACCCGACCAGCGAAGTACTGGCCAAATTCATCTGGAACGAGATGAAGCCATTGCTGCCGGAACTCAGCGCGATCCGCATTCATGAGACGTGCACCAGCGGCTGCATCTATCGCGGCGAATAGCAACAAAGATCTCCTGCCAAAGCCATCGCCGCTGCCCTCATGCGCTTCTTCTGACCCAACATTATTCCCCCTGACACCGATCGTTCCCACGCTCTGCGTGGGAATGCCTCAACGGACGCTCCGCGTTCGGCTTTGGAATGGGACGCGGAGCGTCCTGGGCTGCATTCCCACGCAGAGCGTGGGAACGATC
>NZ_RCOA01000096.1:0-20035 GCF_004307585.1 Pseudomonas sp. Sample_20
TACCGAATATGGCGCAGCGGACGGGACTCGAACCCGCGACCCCCGGCGTGACAGGCCGGTATTCTAACCGACTGAACTACCGCTGCGCTAAACACTTGAAACGAATGGTGGGTGATGACGGGATCGAACCGCCGACATTCTGCTTGTAAGGCAGACGCTCTCCCAGCTGAGCTAATCACCCTTCGCTTCGGTGTGGCGCGCATTCTACGGAGCACCCCCACCTCTGGCAAGCACTTTTTTAAATAATTTTCCGAGGCCTTCCAAAGGCTTAGAGAAGGGTTGGCCTATGCCCCGGCGAAGACAATAATGCCCCCCTTTGTATAAAGGAGTGACTCGCCCCATGTGGTTCAAGAACCTGCTGATCTATCGCCTGACCCAAGACCTGCCTGTCGATGCCGAGGCGCTGGAAACTGCACTGGCGACCAAACTGGCGCGGCCGTGTGCAAGCCAGGAGCTGACCACTTACGGTTTCGTTGCACCGTTCGGCAAGGGCGAAGATGCGCCGCTGGTACACGTCAGCGGCGATTTCCTGCTGATCTCTGCGCGCAAGGAAGAACGTATTCTGCCGGGCAGCGTTGTGCGTGACGCGGTCAAGGAAAAGGTCGAAGAGATCGAAGCCGAGCAGATGCGCAAGGTCTATAAGAAGGAACGCGACCAGATCAAGGATGAAATCATCCAAGCGTTCCTGCCGCGCGCGTTCATTCGTCGTTCCTCGACCTTTGCCGCGATCGCGCCGAAACAGGGCCTGATCCTGGTCAACTCGGCCAGCCCGAAACGCGCCGAAGACCTGCTGTCGACCCTGCGCGAAGTGATCGGCACCCTGCCCGTGCGTCCGCTCACCGTGAAAATGGCACCGACTGCGGTGATGACCGAGTGGGTCACCACGCAGAAAGCCGCCGACGATTTCTATGTGCTGGACGAGTGCGAACTGCGCGACACCCACGAAGACGGCGGCATCGTCCGTTGCAAGCGTCAGGACCTGACCAGCGAAGAAATCCAGCTGCACCTGAGCACCGGCAAAGTCGTCACTCAGCTGTCGCTGGCCTGGCAGGACAAACTGTCGTTCATGCTCGACGACAAGATGACCGTCAAGCGCCTGAAATTCGAGGATCTGTTGCAGGATCAGGCGGAACAGGACGGTGGCGACGAAGCCCTGGGCCAACTGGATGCCAGCTTCACCCTGATGATGCTGACCTTCGGCGACTTCCTGCCGGCACTGGTGGAAGCGCTGGGTGGAGAAGAGATGCCGCAGGGGATCTGACTCTGACGAGTATCTAACCTGTGGGAGCGAGCCTGCTCGCGAATGCGGTGTGCCAGTCAACATTAATGTGTCTGGCTCACCGCATTCGCGAGCAGGCTCGCTCCCACAATGTTTTGTGGTGTACCAAAAATAAGGATCAAGCCATGCGCGCACTGGCTGCACTCAGCCGCTTTGTCGGCAATACCTTCGCTTACTGGGTTCTGATATTCGCCGTCGTGGCCTTTCTGCAACCGGCGTGGTTCATCGGCCTGAAAAGCGCGATCGTACCGCTGCTGGGTCTGGTGATGTTCGGCATGGGCCTGACCCTCAAGCTCGACGACTTCGCTGCCGTCGCTCGCCATCCGTGGCGGGTGGCGCTGGGCGTGGTTGCGCATTTCGTGATCATGCCCGGTGTGGCGTGGTTACTCTGCCAGGTGTTTCACCTGCCTCCGGAAATCGCCGTCGGGGTGATTCTGGTCGGTTGCTGCCCGAGCGGCACCTCTTCGAACGTGATGACCTGGCTGGCACGCGGTGATCTGGCGCTTTCCGTGGCCATTGCTGCCGTCACCACCCTCCTCGCCCCGCTGCTGACCCCGGCACTGATCTGGCTGCTGGCCTCGGCGTGGTTGCCGGTATCGTTCATGGAGCTGTTCTGGTCGATCCTGCAAGTGGTGCTGTTGCCGATCGTTCTCGGCGTGGTCGCGCAGCGGCTGCTCGGCGACAAGGTGCGGCATGCGGTGGATGTGTTGCCGCTGGTGTCGGTGGTCAGCATCGTGATTATTGTCACCGCCGTGGTGGCGGCGAGTCAGGCGAAAATCGCCGAGTCCGGCCTGCTGATCATGGCCGTGGTCATGCTGCACAACAGCTTCGGTTATCTGCTCGGCTACTTCACCGGGCGCCTGTTCGGCCTGCCGCTGGCTCAGCGCAAGTCGCTGGCACTGGAAGTCGGCATGCAGAATTCGGGACTGGGCGCGGCATTGGCCAGTGCGCACTTCTCGCCACTGGCGGCGGTGCCGAGCGCGCTGTTCAGCGTCTGGCACAATATTTCCGGAGCACTGCTGTCGACGTACTTCCGGCGCATGAGCGAAAAAGAAGACCGCGACAACCTCGCACAACGGGCTGCCGATTGAGGCTGAAAACTTGATCCCCGGGTTAATGCTCGTCAGTATATTGCGCAACGCGGGGACGACCCTGCGGCTCGATCGAGTCATTAATCTGGGGACGACCCCGTCAATCGATGGAGGTCCTGCATGTCCTGGATCATTCTGTTTTGCGCCGGCCTGTTCGAAGTCGGCTGGGCCGTCGGCCTGAAATACACCGACGGCTTCACCCGCCCGCTCCCCACCGCCCTGACCGTTGCCGCCATGGCCATCAGCCTTGGTTTGCTCGGTCTGGCGATGAAGGAATTGCCGTTGGGTACGGCGTATGCGATCTGGACCGGTGTCGGTGCCGTGGGTACGGTGATCGCCGGGATCATTCTGTTTGGTGAATCGATGGCGTTGATTCGGCTGGTCAGTGTGGCGTTGATCGTCACGGGTTTGATTGGCCTTAAAGTCAGCGCTTAAGCCGATACCGTCTTCGCGAGCAGGCTCGCTACATTCAACCGCGTTCCGTCATTGGAACAGGGTCAACTGTGGGAGCGAGCCTGCTCGCGAAGGGGCCTTTTGATACACCGACTATCTAACAGATCCGCGCAACTCCCCCACCAACACCTGCAACTTCGCCGGCTCCGTCCCTTCGGTAATCGCCGGCCCCGCCACCAGCGTCACCCGCGACCACAAGCGATGGAACAAACCCTTGTTCGGATCGCGACTGAAGAAACTCCCCCACAATCCTTGCAGCGCCAGCGGAATCACCGGTACTGGGGTCTCTTCGAGAATCCGCGTCACGCCGCCGCGAAACTCGTTGATCTCGCCATCGGCGGTCAATTTGCCTTCCGGGAAAATACACACCAGCTCACCGTCCTTCAGATACTGAGCGATGCGGGTGAAGGCTTTTTCGTAGATCTGGATATCTTCCTGGCGTCCGGCAATCGGAATAGCGCCCGCCGTGCGGAAGATAAAGTTCAGCACCGGCAAGTTGTAGATCTTGTAGTACATGACAAAGCGAATCGGCCTACGCACGGCACCGCCGATGAGCAAGGCGTCAACGAACGACACGTGGTTGCACACCAACAGCGCCGCGCCCTCGTCCGGGATCGCTTCAAGGTTGCGATGCTCGACGCGGTACATGGAATGGCTGAGCAGCCAGATCATGAAGCGCATGCTGAATTCCGGAACGATCTTGAAGATGTAGGCGTTGACGCCGATGTTCAGCAGCGACACCACCAGGAACAGTTGCGGGATCGACAGCTTGGCGACGCTCAACAAGACGATCGAAACAATCGCCGACACCACCATAAACAGCGCGTTGAGAATGTTGTTGGCGGCAATCACCCGCGCCCGTTCGTTTTCAGCCGTGCGCGACTGGATCAGCGCGTACAGCGGCACAATATAGAAACCACCGAAAATGCCCAGGCCAAGGATGTCGATCAACACCGCCCAGGTGTGCACGAAGCCCAGCACGGCAATCCAGCTATGGCCGGTGACGCTGTCCGGGATCCCACCGGAATGCCACCACAGCAACAGGCCGAACACGGTCAGGCCAAACGAGCCAAACGGCACCAGTCCGATCTCGACTTTGCGCCCGGAGAGCTTCTCGCAGAGCATCGAACCCAGCGCGATGCCCACCGAAAACACCGTCAAAATCAACGTGACCACGGTTTCGTCACCGTGCATCCATTCCTTGGCGTAGGCCGGGATCTGCGTCAGGTAAATCGCCCCGACAAACCAGAACCACGAGTTGCCGACAATCGAGCGCGACACCGCGGGCGTCTGGCCCAGACCGAGTTTCAGCGTCGCCCAGGACTGGCTGAAGATATTCCAGTTCAGGCGCATTTCCGGCGATGAGGCCGCCGCGCGCGGAATGCTGCGGCTGGCCAGATAACCCAGCACGGCAATGCCGACGATCGCTGCGGAGACTACCGGCGCGTAGTGCTCGGACGACATCATGATCCCGGCGCCGATGGTGCCGGCGAGAATCGCCAGAAACGTGCCCATTTCCACCAGACCGTTGCCGCCGACCAATTCATCGTCGCGCAAGGCCTGCGGCAGGATCGAATACTTCACCGGGCCGAACAACGCCGAGTGCGTGCCCATGGCGAACAGTGCCACCAGCATCAGCGACAGATGATCGAAGAGGAAGCCGATCGATCCTACGGCCATGATGGCGATTTCCGCGAGCTTGATCAGACGGATCAGCGCGTCCTTGGCGAATTTTTCCCCAAATTGCCCGGCCAGCGCCGAGAACAGGAAAAACGGCAGGATAAACAGCAACGCGCAGAGGTTGACCCAGATCGAGCGATCGCCCTCGATGGTCAACCGATAGAGGATGGCGAGGATCAACGACTGCTTGAATACGTTGTCGTTAAACGCGCCGAGCGACTGGGTAATAAAGAAGGGCAAAAAGCGCCGGGTGCGCAACAGGTTGAACTGTGAGGGGTGACTCATCTTCCGTGTTTCCTGATGTTAGGTAGTGAGGCCTGGGTGCTTGTTATTGGATTCCCGCACCACGATCCAGGCCACACCTTACCTAAACTTTTCGGATTATTTCTTCAAACCTGCGATACACGGCGAGACAAACAGCTCGCCTCGCCACGCGCCCTGCACGGTGCGCTTGCCGACGATCAGCCACATTGCCGCCAACAAAATCACCAGCGCCGTACCGAATACACTGAAAAATGTCAGGTTGAGGATACTTGCCAGTTTCAGCGTCGCCAGCGAATACACCCCCAATGGGAAGGTGAAGCCCCACCAGCCGAGGTTGAACGGAATGCCGTCACGCAGATAACGCACGGTGATCAGCAGCGCCATCAACATCCACCACAGACCAAAACCCCACAGCGTGATCCCAGCGACCAGACCCAGGCCCGAAGCGATCTCACCGACACCGGGCAGACCATTCGCGGCAAAAATCGCTGGCGCCTCACCGCCCAACAGCAACATGCCCAGCGCACCGGTGCCGATCGGACCCAGCGCCAGCCAGCTCGACGCGGCCATGTTTTCGTGGGGCAGTTTGTGCAAGGCCATGCGCAACAACAAAATGGTGAGAATGCTGAACGCCACTGGCAGGGAGAAAGCCCAGAGCACATAGCTGGTGGTCAGTACGACGAGTTGTCCATGGGCGTCGGTCAGATGCGGGGCGAGCAAGCCGCCGCTGGCCGCTGCCACTTCCGCCGCCACTACCGGCAGCAACCAGACCGCGGTCATCTGATCGATGCTGTGTTCCTGGCGGGTAAACATCATGTACGGAATCAACACACCACAGGCCAGCGACATCGCCACATCGGTCCACCACAACACTTCAACAAGTTGAATAACACCGTCGCCCCAGCGCGGCAGGCCGAACAACAGAAAGCCGTTGATGATCGTCGCCAGGCCCATGGGAATGGTGCCGAAAAACATCGATACGGTGGAATGACCGAAAATCCGCCGCGCCTCGTCAAAGAACAAAATCCAGCGCGCGGCATAGGCAGCGGTAAACAGGCTGAACAACAGAATGTTGAACAGCCACAGCCCCTCGGCCACGGCGCGCAATCCGGGAATGGCCAGCGGCAACTGGGCCAGCGCCAATGCCAGCACACCGGTACCCATGGTTGCGGCGAACCAGTTCGGCGTGAACTGGCGGATCACTTCACGAGGATGTTGAAGCTGACTGAAAGGTTTGTAGCCGGGGGTGACGCTGTTGGGGCAAATCATCATGAACTCCTGTCCTCCGGTGAGGTTGAGTCCATGGTAGATCTGAATCGAATATCGATATAACGGGTAATATCTCTAACTGTTATCTGTTTTGCAGATAATCGTCTCCACGCGCTAAGGAGCGCTGCAAACTCTGCCCGTCTGCGGACGCAGACTGAGCAGCAGCGCAGCAACGGCCAGCACGATCAACACAACGCCGTAACCGTCGGTGGTCGCCAGCAGTCCAAAGTTGCGCGCCAGATACCCGGCCAGCAGCGCCGGCAGACAGAACGCCAGATAACTGAGCACGTAATACGCTGACATCAAGCCGGCTCGTTCATGTGGCAAAGCCAGCGGCACCAGGCTGCGCACCGCTCCGAGAAAGCCCGAACCAAAGCCGCAACCGGCAACCAGTGTGCCGAAGAAAAACAGCGGCAGACTGGCGCCATGAACGCCGAGCAAAATCAGAATCAGCCCGACCGGCAGCAGGCTCGCGCCCAGCCGCAGCGCCTGAGCGGCCGGGCGATTGCGCATCGTAAAAATCATCAACGCACCGGTCACGGTGAGCGCCGCGACCGTCGCACCGCCGATCAGATTGGAGGTAGAGCCAGTGGCCGTGCGCACCAACGACGGTGCCAGCGAGGCATAAAAACCTCCGAGCGCCCAGGTCGCGGTGTTCAGTGGCAGCACGCGCCACAACGTTGAACGCGCTTGCACCGGTACGTGCAAGGTGGGCCGCAACGACGCCAACGCCCCGCCTTGGCGCGAGACACTTTCCGGCAGACGCCAGACATACATGCCTTGCAACACGAACAACGCCAACAGCAACCAATAGGTCAGTTGCAACGGCGCCGGTGCGAATTCTGCCAGCAAGCCACAACCCAAACCGCCCAGAGCCATCCCGAGTAACGGCGCGACACTGTTGATCAGCGGCCCCTGCTGACGATCGCTGTCGAGCAGCGTTGCACTCAATACAGCAGTGGCCATGCCGGTGGCGAAACCTTGCAGCACCCGTGCGCTGATCAACCACGACACGCTGTCGGCATAAATGAACAGCAGCATCGCCAGCGCGTTGAGCAGCACGGCACTGAAGATCACTGGTTTGCGTCCGAGATGGTCGGAAAGCGAACCCACCGTCAGCAACGCTGCCAACAGACTGAAAGCGTAAACGGCGAAGATCAGCGTGAGCATCGCTGCCGAGAAATGCAGTTGATCCTGATACAAGTGATACAACGGCGTCGGCGCGGTGGAAGCGGCGAGAAAACTGAGTAAGGTGATCGCCAGAAACCACAAGCTGGACCGGTGAGAAGCGAAATTATTCAAGGGGCTGGTCATGGGCACACTCCGCAAAAGCTAATTTTTTGCTTTTGCGCAGTGTGCTACCGCCCAGCGCTTAAAGCAAATTCTTTGTGTTAAGGTCTGCCGCATGGCTATTAAAGAAGGTTTACGCCCCGGTGGCCGCAGTGCCCGGGTGCAGGAGTCGATTCATTCGGCGGTCAATGCGCTGCTGCGAGAGCAGGAACGTTCTACCGTGACCGTCCCGCAAATCGCCGCCCGCGCGGGGGTTACGCCGTCGACGATCTACCGCCGCTGGGGTGATCTGGCAGCATTGTTGGCGGACGTCGCCCTCGCCCGCATGCGCCCGGACAGCGAGCCGGCGAACACTGGCAGCCTGCGCGGCGATATCCGCGCCTGGGCCGAGCAATATCTCGACGAGATGAGTTCGGAGGTCGGGCGCAACATGATGCGCGACGTGCAGGCCAGCGCTACGCCGGGCTATTGCGTGGCGATCATCGGTGCGCAGTTGCAGACCATTGTCGATCGCTATCCGGATGAAAAGACACCGAGTGTCGACCGCTTGATCAATCTGGTGGTGGCGCCAGTGGTATTCCGGATTCTGTTTTCGGCGGCGGCGCTGGAGGTTGATGAGCTCCATCGCCTGATCGATATTGCGCTGCGTCTGGACTGACGCGCTCGCTCCCACAAGGAAATGCATTCCAATTGTGGGAGCGAGCCTGCTCGCGAAGAGGCCCGCCCGGGCACCACAAAAACCACCCGGTACCCCGCCTGCGACACCCCGCCACGCCACGACCTTGGTCGACACTGACTAACCGCCGCGCCCGTGCGAGACTGTCCGCCCGGGCAGGAGTGCCGGGGAGTCATTTGTCGGGAGTGCTGCATGTCGTTGTCCACCGGGCTGATCGCCGTCGTTGCCCTGGCCTACATGGCCATCATGTTCGCTATCGCCTTCTACGGCGACCGTCGCAGCACGCCGTTGCCGCCACGGGTGCGCGCCTGGGTGTACAGCCTGTCACTGGCGGTTTACTGCACCAGTTGGACGTTCTTTGGCGCGGTCGGTCAGGCGGCGGAACAACTGTGGTCATTCCTGCCGATCTACCTCGGGCCGATCCTGCTGCTGGTCGGCGCGCCGTGGGTCCTGCAGAAAATGGTGATGATCAGCAAACAGGAGAACATCACCTCCATCGCCGACTTCATCGCCGCACGCTACGGCAAGTCACAATCGCTGGCGGTGGTGGTGGCGCTGATCTGCCTGGTCGGCGTCTTGCCTTATATTGCCCTGCAACTCAAAGGCATTGTCCTTGGCGTGAACCTGTTGATCGGCGCCGGCGCCGATGCCATGGGCACCCGCGCCCAGGACACGGCGCTGATCGTGTCGCTGGTGCTGGCGTTGTTCACCATCGTTTTCGGTACGCGCAACCTCGACGCCACCGAACACCACCGTGGCATGGTGCTGGCGATCGCGTTCGAGTCGCTGGTCAAGCTGTTCGCCTTTCTCGCCGTCGGCGCCTTCGTCACGTACGGGCTGTATGACGGTTTCGACGACCTGTTCAATCAGGCAATGCTCGCCCCGCGCCTCGAGGCGTACTGGAAGGAAACCATCAACTGGCCATCGATGGTGGTGCAGACCGGCGTGGCGATGATGGCGATCATTTGCCTGCCCCGGCAATTTCACGTGACCGTGGTGGAGAACATCGACCCGCAGGATCTGCGTCTGGCGAAATGGGTGTTCCCCGCCTATCTGGCATTGGCCGCACTGTTTGTAGTCCCGATCGCCCTTGCCGGTCAGATGATGCTGCCCAGCCACGTGCTGCCCGACTCGTTCGTGATCAGCCTGCCGCTGGCCCAGGCCCATCCGGCGCTGGCGATGCTGGCGTTTATTGGTGGCGCATCGGCAGCGACCGGCATGGTGATTGTCGCCAGCGTTGCGCTGTCGACCATGGTTTCCAACGACATGCTGTTGCCGTGGCTGTTGCGGCGCAACAATGCCGAGCGCCCGTTCGAGGTGTTCCGCCAGTGGATGCTCTCGGTGCGCCGCGTGAGTATTGTGGTGATTCTGCTGCTGGCCTACGTCAGCTATCGCTTGCTCGGCTCGACCGCAAGCCTGGCGACCATCGGCCAGATCGCCTTCGCCGCGGTGACGCAACTGGCGCCTGCCATGCTCGGCGCGCTGTACTGGAAACAGGCCAACCGCCGGGGCGTGTTCGCCGGCCTCGCCACCGGCACGTTCCTCTGGTTCTACACGCTGGTGCTGCCGATTGCCGCGCACAGTCTCGGCTGGTCGCTGGCGAGTTTCCCCGGGTTGGCGTGGCTGCACAGCAATCCACTGAACCTGCCGATCACGCCGCTGACCCAAGGCGTGGTGCTGTCGCTGGCGGGTAACTTCACCCTGTTCGCCTGGGTCTCGGTGCTCTCGCGCACGCGGGTTTCCGAGCACTGGCAGGCCGGGCGTTTTATCGGTCAGGAAATCAGCGCACGACCTAATGCTCGTTCGATGCTGGCGGTACAGATCGACGATCTGCTGCAACTGGCGGCGCGTTTCGTCGGCGAAGAACGCGCGCGGCAGAGCTTCATTCGCTTCGCCTACCGCCAGGGCAAGGGCTTCAACCCCAACCAGAACGCCGACAGCGAATGGATTGCCCACACCGAACGCTTGCTCGCCGGTGTCCTTGGCGCTTCTTCGACGCGCGCTGTAGTAAAAGCCGCCATCGAAGGTCGGGAAATGCAGTTGGAGGACGTAGTCCGAATCGCTGACGAAGCCTCGGAAGTGCTGCAGTTCAACCGCGCCCTGCTGCAAGGCGCGATCGAGAACATCACCCAGGGCATCAGCGTGGTCGACCAGTCGCTGAAACTGGTGGCGTGGAACCGGCGTTATCTGGAGCTGTTCAACTACCCCGACGGCCTGATCAGCGTCGGCCGGCCGATTGCCGACATCATTCGCTACAACGCCGAACGCGGCTTGTGCGGCCCCGGCGAAGCGGAAGTGCACGTCGCGCGACGCTTGCACTGGATGCGTCAAGGCCGCGCGCACACTTCCGAACGGCTGTTCCCCAATGGCCGGGTGATCGAGCTGATCGGCAACCCGATGCCCGGCGGCGGATTTGTCATGAGTTTCACCGACATTACCGCGTTCCGCGAAGCCGAACAGGCGCTGACCGAGGCCAACGAAGGGCTGGAACAACGGGTCAGCGAGCGTACCCAGGAACTGTCGCAACTCAACGTCGCGCTCACCGAAGCCAAGGGCAATGCCGAGGCGGCCAACCAGTCGAAAACCCGCTTCCTCGCCGCCGTCAGCCATGACTTGATGCAACCGCTGAACGCCGCACGGCTGTTCTCCGCCGCCCTCTCCCACCAGAACGAAGGCTTGAGCGCAGAGGCGCAACAACTGGTGCAACACCTCGACAGCTCGCTGCGTTCGGCGGAAGACCTGATCAGCGATCTGCTGGACATCTCCCGCCTGGAAAACGGCAAGATCAACCCGGATCGCAAAGCCTTCGTCGTCAATGAACTGTTCGACACCCTCGGCGCGGAGTTCAAGGCGCTCGCCCAAGAGCAAAAGCTCACGTTCCGGGTGCGCGGCAGTCAATTGCGCATCGACAGCGACATCAAACTGCTGCGGCGGATTCTGCAAAACTTCCTCACCAACGCGTTCCGCTACGCCAAAGGCCCGGTGCTGCTGGGCGTGCGTCGGCGCGGTGGTGAGTTATGTCTGGAAGTCTGGGATCGCGGCCCGGGCATTCCGGAAGACAAGCAGCAGGTAATTTTTGAAGAATTCAAACGCCTCGACAGCCACCAGACCCGCGCCGAAAAAGGCCTGGGCCTGGGTCTGGCGATCGCCGACGGCTTGTGCCGCGTGCTCGGGCACACCCTGCGCGTTCGCTCCTGGCCGGGGCGCGGCAGTGTGTTCAGCGTCACGGTACCGCTGGCGCGCGCGCAAACGCCTGCGGCGAGCGCCTCGGTCGAACCGAACAGCAAAATGCTCAGCGGCGCGCAGGTGCTGTGCATCGATAACGAAGACAGCATCCTGATCGGCATGAACAGCCTGTTGAGCCGCTGGGGCTGCCAGGTGTGGACGGCGCGCAATCGCGAAGAATGCGCAGCGATATTGAATGAAGGTGTGCGGCCGCAACTGGCGCTGGTCGACTATCACCTCGACCACGGCGACACCGGCACAGAGCTGATGGCCTGGTTGCGCACGCGCCTGGGCGAGCCCGTGCCCGGCGTGGTCATCAGCGCGGATGGACGCCCGGAGACCGTGGCGCAAGTGCATGCGGCGGGCCTGGATTACTTGGCCAAACCGGTGAAGCCCGCAGCGTTGCGGGCGCTTTTGAGTCGGTATTTGCCGTTGTAGAAGGTGACCTTGCAGACGCCTTCGCGAGCAGGCTCGCTCTCACAGAAAAGCAAAAGCAAAAGATCGCAGCCTTCGGCAGCTCCTACACAATGAGCGCAAGCTCGAGTGCTTTTGATCTTGATTCACCGGCGACGTCGGAAGGCTGAGCGGATTGATCCCGGAGCGAAGGAACCCGAGCTTGCGAGGGCCGAACGTAGGAGCAAGCGTTTTTTTGCTTATTTTTTTACTGGGCCGGCATTCCGGGCGTTTGTAAAAAAAGTGAGTCGCCGTAAGGGCGAAACCGCCAGCCGCCATCACCGCAGCAACGGATATGCCCCCAAAATCAGTCCAAAAAACGACGCCTACTCAGGCAACTCAACCAACCCATCAACATCCGTCATCGCCCGCTCCAGCAAATCCGCCGGCAAGCTCTTGCTCGCCCGCGCACCGAGCAACTTCAACTGCTCACTGCGGCTGACCAGATTACCGCGCCCCTCTGTCAGCTTGTTGCGCGCTGAGCTGTAAGCCTTGTCCAGTTGCTGCAGACGATTGCCCACTTCGTCCAGATCCTGAATAAACAACACGAACTTATCGTACAGCCAGCCCGCGCGCTCGGCGATTTCCCGGGCGTTCTGGCTCTGCCGCTCCTGCTTCCACAGACTGTCGATCACCCGCAACGTGGCCAGCAGCGTAGTCGGGCTGACGATCACGATATTGCGGTCGAAGGCTTCCTGAAACAGCGAAGGCTCAGCCTGCAGCGCAGCGGAAAATGCCGCTTCGATCGGTACGAACAGCAAAACGAAATCGAGGCTGTGCAAGCCTTCCAGACGCTTGTAATCCTTGCCGGCCAGACCTTTGACATGATTGCGCAGCGACAACACGTGCTGCTTGATCGCGACCTGCGCCAACGTGTCGTCATCAGCCGCAACATATTGTTGATAGGCCGTGAGACTGACTTTCGAGTCGACCACCACCTGCTTGTCGCCGGGCAGATAAATGATCACATCGGGCTGGAAGCGCTCACCGTCCGGGCCTTTGAGATTGACCTGAGTCTGGTATTCGCGGCCCTTCTCCAGACCTGCGTGTTCAAGAACGCGCTCGAGGATCAGTTCGCCCCAATTGCCTTGGGTTTTCTGGCCCTTGAGCGCGCGAGTCAGATTGGTCGCTTCGTCGCTCAGGCGCAGGTTCAACGCCTGCAAACGCTCCAGCTCCTTGGCCAGCGAGAAGCGCTCGCGGGCTTCGGCCTGATAGCTTTCTTCAACGCGTTTTTCAAAGGACTGGATGCGCTCTTTCAACGGATCAAGCAACTGCCCGAGCCGCTGCTGGCTGGTTTCGGCAAAGCGCTGCTCACGCTCATCGAAGATCTTGCCGGCCAGCTCGGCGAATTGCGCGCGCAGTTCATCGCGTGAGCCTTGCAGGTCGTTGAGACGTTGTTGGTGGCTTTCCTGTTGCTCGCGCAGTTCGGCACTCAGCGAGGCAGCGTGGGCGTCGAGGCGGCGTAACTCAGCATCCTTGTTGGCGCGTTCGAGATTCCAGGCGTGGGAGGCATCGCGGGCGTCATCGCGCTCGATCTGCAGCAATTCGACCTCGCGGCGCAGCGCGGCGAGGTCTGCCTGTTTGGCAGCGTTGGCCTGGCCGAGGTCGGCGATCTCGTCGCGGCTCGCTTCAAGCTGCGCGGTGAGGCCATCCTGGGCCAGTTGCGCCATGGCCAAGCGCTCTTCGAGCAAGGCCAGATCGGCCTGGGCATTGCTGGCCCGGCGTTGCAGTTGCCAGGCCAGCGCCAGCAACGGCACCCCTGCCGCCGCCAGACCGAGCAATACGCTGGTCAAGTCCATAGCCATAGCGACTCCTGCCAATCGGATAAAGCCTGAAGGTTAACCAAGGTGTCTGGGCTTGGACAGCTCAGTCTTCAATCAGACCGAGTTCCTGTTGCGCGCGACGGTCACCGGCGCGGGCGGCCTGACGCAGCAGCTCCTGACCGATACGCCGATCACGGGCATTGCCGCACTCACGGCAGATCAATTGGCCGAGACGGCTTTGCGCAGCGACTACACCTTCACGCGCCGGTTGCTTGAGCAGGCGGCCCGCGAGGTGTTTGGCGCTGGGGCTGTCGCTCAGGCGCGGCGCATCGAGCAGCCATTCGGCCACACGCACGGAAAAACGCTTGGGAGCGGTAACAGAGGTCGGGTTGGAGGTAACAGAGTCTGATACTGAGCGAAACTTCATAAAGCACTGCGGGACAGATCGGAAGGCGCGCCACTTTACTCTCTTTTTCTTACAGGTAAAGTCGAAAAAAACCCGGCACGCCCGTCCTAGAGCAAGCGCTAGGGACAATCCACAGAAGCTGTGGATAAGTCAGTGGACAACCGCTCTGTGATCCTCGCAAAGCCTTATGGAATGGGGCTCGCAGTCAAACTGACGATTTTTTCACCAACAAAAAAAGACGATATTTTTCATTGACTTAAACTTTTGATACAGGCAGCGACTGGAGTCAGGATCGATGTGACAGTTGCGTTACGCTCTGCGCAACTAATGTGCACAAGTACCTGTGCGCCGGTTATATGCGTGCGCTTTTTCGGGTCATTTCGCGCAGCTGCGACCGACCGAAAGGCTCTGCGAAAAGCATGCACGCCGACGGACGGTGCGACACGACCTTTCCCTGTGACCCTTTTTTTGGTCATGGGGTTTGCTTCGCCCGAACGGATCCGTTACTATCCGCGGCGTTAGTACCAAGCTGAAAGTCAATTCCGGTCGAACATCTCCCCACGGTCAACTTCCAACAGGAAGACACTGCCGAAAAAAGCGGGAACGACCCCTCGATGGTTTCCAGGTAAATCTTGCGACGACGCTGCCTTTGAACGAAAACAAAGGGCGTTGCGAAGAACACTTACTCTGACCGAACCAACCTGCAAATTGATCAGGATCTTCACCCCGGGCCCAGAACCTTTGCCCTCGATGTGATGCCTGTCCTCCTAAGTACCTACCTGCCAGCCCAAGCGCGCTCACTTATCAGCGCTTCAAACTGGCTGCTTTGTTCCAGTCGGGTTCTTCGTTCGATCAATGGTGATCAACGTTACTGGAACGTTTTAACGTTGCACGGTTCTTATCCGTGTCATTTGTAGGAACACCTAATAACTATGTCTACTCAAATCCAGACTCAGGATGCCATTCGCACCCTAACCAACGCTTTTGCTCCAATGAACTGCCTGATCATGGCCGCTCGCAAAGGCTGCTTCAGCTTCACCGTGGTCAATGAACACGGCATCGCTCGTCACAGCGAGCGTTTGTACCCCGATCAATACTCCAGCGCCGAACCGCTGCAGGCCGTGATCGAGCGTACCCGTCAGGCACTGGTTGCCTGAGAGCCGGACAGGCTGCAAAAGCAAAGCCCTGCTGAAAAGCGGGGCTTTTTATTGCCTGATATTTCACTTTTAGCGCTGCGCTTCTAAGCATGTTCCGATCTAACGCCCGGGATCCGATGGCGGAAATATTTTAAAAACAGACCTTTACACGCTGAATATGACACTACACTTCAACTCAAGCGGCTTGACCCGCTTGCGGCGAGCCTGAGTCGATCCACTGCTGCCAAGGCCCCTTCAGGACTCGCCCTCAACAACAAGAACCGAGGGTGTTATGGGTATCGCTGCCAGCGAACTGTGCCGCTATGTGATCCGTCCCACGCTGATTTATCTGGGACGCCACTGCGCAACTGCCGAATCCCTGCTGCTGGGTATCGCCGCCAGCCAGTCCGCCCTCGGGTCTGCCCTGCATGACCGCCGTGGCCATGGCCTCTACCGGATTGCCGAGCATCGGCATCAGGCCCTCTGGGATGATTATCTGGCGCTCGATCCGGAGCGCGCCAGCCTGGTGCGCGGCCTCGCCAGTCAGCATGCATTCCTCAGCGGCCCGCATCTGGAACTGACCGTCAACCTGCGTTACGCCACGGCCATCGCCTGGCTGCTGGTAGAAGAACAGAACCCCATCCTCCCCGCTCCGACCGACCTGCTCGGCATGGCGCGCATCTGGCGCCAGACCTTTCAACCGCAAGGCCGTTTGCGCGACTTCACCTATGCCTGGCAAACCTGTGTTTCACCGCTGAATCAGGTCGCTTGCTGACCGGGCGGTTTCACAAGTTCTCCCATCAGGTCGCCATTTTGGTCGGATTGTCCTACAAAACCGCTCTAACTCAAGGCTTACAAGCTATAGCGCTGGGACGAAAATGTTGGTAATTTTCGCCCCGGTGATCACCAGGAGTTCTAATAATGAAAAAAGTCATGCTCAAAACCACCCTTAGCCTCGCCGTTACCCTTGCCTCCACACAAATCTTCGCGGCAGGTTTTGCCCTCAACGAACAAAGCATCAGTGGGATGGGGACTGGTTTTGCCGGGCGATCTTCTTCTGCCGACGACGCAAGCACTGTTTATGGCAACCCGGCCGGCATGGCGCGCATCAAGCGCGAACAAGTCACCGGCGGCGTCGCCCTGGTCGACGCGCATACCGATATCAGCGATACCAGCTCCAGCCCGAACGGCGGCAGCAACAAAGGCGACATGGTGCCCCTCACTGCCGTACCGATGGGCTTCTATGTAAAACCGATCGATGATCACTGGGCATTCGGCCTCGGTGTGTACGTGCCGTTCGGTCTGATCACGGATTACGAAAACGGCTTCGCCGGTCGTTACTTCGGCAGCAAGTCGGAAGTACAAGTCATCACCTTCCAGCCAACCGTCAGCTACGCCTTCAACGACAAGGTGTCGATCGGTTTCGGCCCGACCATCAACCGCATCGACGGCTCGCTGGAATCCAACCTGTCGATCACCCAGGCACTGCCGGACGGCAAGGTCAAGATCAAGGGTGACGACACCGCGCTGGGCTACAACGTCGGCTTGCTGGTCCAGGCCACCGACACCACCCGTGTCGGCCTGACCTATCACTCCAAGGTCGACTACAAGCTCGAAGGCGACACCAAGGTCAACTACAACGCTCTGGCGCTGGTGGGCGTTGGCGCCAACCAGAAGTACGACGCTTCGTTGAAGATCACCACGCCGGAATCCGTGGACCTGTCGGTCACCCAGGCGATCAACGATCGCTGGAACGTCTACGCCGGCACCACCTGGACCCGCTGGAGCCAGCTGGACAAGATCACCGTGAAGAACTCCGGCGTGCAGCCTCTGCTGGCCGGTCAGTTCGGTTCGATCAACGAAGACCAGAACTGGCATGACTCCTGGGCCTATGCCGTGGGTACCTCGTACCAGTTGAACAAGGAATGGGTCCTGCGTACCGGTCTGACCTTCGACCAGTCGCCAACCAATAACGAAGACCGCTCGCCGCGTATCCCGACTGGCGACCGCACCATCTTCAGTATCGGTGCCGGCTGGAGCCCGACCGACGACCTGACCATCGACGTCGCGTACTCGTACCTGAAAGAAGAGTCGGTCAACATCCGCAACGAAAACGCGCGTGGCCAGACTTACGATGCCAAGTATGAAAACTCGGCAAACGGCTTCGGTGTCGGCGCGACATACCGCTTCTGATGCACCGTGGCGAGGCTAACCCCTCGCCCAAGAAAAAGCCCCGCTCTCTTTACAGAGGCGGGGCTTTTTCATGTCTGTAATTTTTCACTGGAACGACAACATCACCCTTGTGGGAGCGAGCCTGCTCGCGAAGGCGGTATGTCAGATGTTGATTTGCTGACTGACACACCGCTTCGCGAGCAGGCTCGCTCCCACAGGGAACAGCATGAATCAGGGCTTCAGCGGCTTGGAGGCAATGGCCTTTTCGATCGCGGCGATAAACTCGGGGTCATCCGGTTTGGTCAAACTGGAAAAACTCGCCACCACCTTGCCCTGCCGGTCGACCACATACTTGTAGAAGTTCCACTTCGGCGCATTGCTCTGCGCGGCCAGCACCTGAAACAGATGCGTGGCGTCATCGCCGCGAACCTTCTGCGGCTCGGTCATGTTGAAGGTCACGCCATAATTGGCGTAGCAGACCTTGGCGGTTTCCGCGCTGTCCTTGGACTCCTGCTTGAAGTCATTCGACGGCACGCCGAGCATTTCCAGCCCCTGATCCTTATAGCGCTTGTTCAGCGCCTCGAGGCCTTCGAACTGCGGGGCGAAACCGCAGAAGCTGGCGGTATTGACCACCACCAGCGGCTTGTCGGCGTACTGCTTGCACAGATCGATGGATTCCTTGGCGCGCAACTTGGGCAGCGAGCCTTGCAGCAGCTCAGGACAATCCGCGGCCTGGGCCAGGCCAGTCAACGCCATCAGCAACGCGGGAACAGCACACCAGCGCATCAACATGTCGAATTTCCTTGGGCAGTCATCAGGCTTCGACGTTACTCGCCGCGCTGCCATCTAGCAAATGCTCATGCCCAACTGCATCAGCGCCAGACCGCCGCGTTGCCAGCCCCACCACACCAGCGCCAACAGCGCAGCAGCCAGTGCGGCAACAACGACCCGCGCGCAGATCCGGCTCATGCTGCGCTCGCCGCAGCTTGCAGGCGCGCCACCGGACGCTCGCGCACCGGCCAGTTCAGCGCCGCCGCGAGCAGGCTCAAGAGAACCGCCACTTGCCAGATCAAGTCATAACTCCCGGTTCGGTCGTACACCACCCCGCCCAGCCAGCCGCCAAGGAATGAGCCGAGCTGATGGAACAGAAAGACGATGCCACCGAGCATGGACAAATTGCGCACGCCGAACAAGGTCGCCACCGTACCGTTGGTCAACGGCACCGTCGACAGCCACAGGAAGCCCATGGCCATGCCGAACAGATACGCCGTGGTGGTCGTCACCGGCAACCACAGGAACAGCACGATCACCACTGCGCGCAACAGATACAGCGCAGTCAGCAGACGCGGTTTCGACATGCGTCCACCAAGCCAGCCGGCGGTGTAAGTGCCGAAGATATTGAACAGCCCGATCAACGCCAGCACCGTAGTGCCGACACTGGCGGGCAGATGCTGATCGACCAGATACGCTGGCAAGTGCACACCGATGAACACCACCTGAAAACCGCAGACAAAAAAGCCGAACGCCAGCAGCCAGAAACCGGAGTGCGAGCAGGCCTCACGCAGCGCTTCGGAAAGAGTCTGTTCATGGCCAAGCACCGGCAGCGGCTTGTCCTTGAGCATGCTCACCAGCGGCACAATCATCGCCACCAACAGGCCTAGCACCAGCAATGCGGCCGACCAGCCGAGCCAGCCGATCAAACCGAGGGTGCCCGGCAACATGGCGAACTGGCCGAACGAACCGGCGGCGCTGGCGATACCCATGCCCATGCTGCGTTTCTCTGGCGGCACAGCGCGACCCACAACACCAAGAATGACCGAAAACGAAGTGCCCGAAAGACCGATACCGATCAGCAGGCCGGCACTCAGTGACAGAGTCACTGCCGAATCAGACAGGCCCATGCACACCAGGCCCGCTGCGTAGAGGATCCCACCGACCAGCACCACTTTCGCCGCGCCGAAGCGGTCGGCCAGGGCGCCGGTAAACGGTTGCGCCAGACCCCAGATCAGGTTTTGCAGGGCGATGGCGAAGGCAAACACTTCGCGGCCCCAGCCGAACTGCGCGCTCATCGGCGACAGGAACAGACCGAACCCGTGGCGCACGCCCAATGACAACGCCAGGATCAGCGCACTCCCCAGCAACACCCAACCGCACGTACGCCACATCGATGTCATTGTTATTCTCCAGTCGCGGGTATATACCCGCTTGAGCTCGAAAAAACCGGCGTCAGGCCAGTTCGTCGAGCAGTTTGAGCAAGGTTTCGCGCTTCTCGGCACCGAGGCGGTCGATCAGCCGCTGTTGCGCCGCTTCCCACGCCGGCAATGCCGCTGCCAAGCGCTGCACGCCGGTTTCGGTGAGGCGCACGATACGGTTGCGCATGTCCTGGCCTTCGGCCAGCGCCACCAGACCTTCGCCCTCCAGCACACGTAGATTGCGCCCGAGCGTGCTGCGATCCAGGCCCATGGCCTCGGCCAGTTCGGAAATGCTCGGTTGCTCCAGTCGCTGCAGATTGCACAGCAGAGAATACTGGGCAACGTTGATCCCGAAGCCATCGAGAGCGCCGTCGTAATGCCTGCTGACGCCACGCGCGGCGCGACGCAGGTTGGTGCACAAACACTGAGAAGGAAGCATGATGCGTGTATATACCCGCGAGTGTGTTAAATCAAGTTACAGATGAGTTTACTCTGAACATCATTGCTGCCGGTGAGGCCGCCTTCGCCAGCAGGCTCGCTCCCACAGGGGATTGCATTTCGAAGGCGGGAGCGAGCCTGCTCGCGAAGGGGCCGGCATCATCAACGCAAATCCTTCAGACCAGAGCGAGGCCGACCAACACCCCCATCTCCAGCAATTCCAGCAACGCCCCCGCCGTGTCCCCGGT
>NZ_RCOA01000037.1:0-19567 GCF_004307585.1 Pseudomonas sp. Sample_20
AATACTCACCCAAAGGCGTTTAGGGGCTAGGCATGAACCATAGAATCTCCCACAGTGGATCTGTGTCGTACATACATCCATTGTGGGAGCGAGCCTGCTCACGAAGAGGCCGGCGAACTCAGCAAAGAACACCAGACCTCAGCACCTGTCATCCGACAACGATCACTGTCGCAACCTTGCTTCGGCAAACTCCTCCCGTAACATCGCCACAAATGCATCTCGCGCCGGGTGCACACCGGCGTTTTCATGCCAGTAAAACAAATTCTCGATCGCCATCAGTTCAGCAAACTCGTAACCCTCGCAGCCCGCGCCTTTGGCGTACTGCTCGAACACGCCCCTGGGCACCAGCGCCACCCCGGCACCGGCGCTGACGCAGCCGACAATCGCTCCGTAACTGGCCAGACTGACAATCGGCAGCGCCTGTCCTCGGCGCAGTAACCAATGCTCAAGTGCCGCGCGGTATGGGCAACCCGGTGGCCACATGAACAGGGTTTTGTCTTGCAGATCCGCGATGTCACGCACCGGGCCGACTGAAGTCGAGGCGATCAGTAACAATTCCTCTCGATACATCGGCGTGCGTTTGAGCTGAGCACGTTCGACATCCACCGCGACAATCGCGCCATCAAGACGATGGTTGACGGTGTCGTCGAGCAACTGGCTCCAGGTGCCGGTGGTAAGTTCGAGTGCTACTTGCGGATAACGCTTGTGGAATTTCGCCAGCAGGCGCGGCAAGCGCCCGGTCGCCGAAGACTCGATGGCGCCGATGCGCAGCGGTCCGGACGGCTCGGCGGCCGGGTCGAGCGCGCGTTTGGCTTCGACGGTCAGCGCCAGAATCTTTTCCGCATAAACCAGAAAGGTCTGCCCCGCCGGGCTGATGCGCAGTCCGCGCCCCTCGCGCAAGAACAGCGCCACGCCCAACTCGGCCTCCAGCGCTTTGATCCGCGCAGTGATGTTCGACGGCACGCAGAACAGCTTTTCGGCGGCCCGGGCAATGCTGCCGACCTCGGCCACAGTCTTGAACATGCGGATTTGCGCCAGCTCCATAATCATCACTCCGAGTGAACAGTCGACGCAGTATAAGTCAGTTGTGGCGAATGATCGGGCGACCGGATACTCGGCGCATCCACTGCCCTGGTGCCTCGATCATGACTTCCACTTCCACCTGCAAAATCATCCTGGCCATGGCGTTTGTCGTCGGCTGCTGGGGTTATTCGCCCACCGGCATTCACATCGGCTTGCAAGGGTATGAGCCCGGACATCTGGCCTTGCTGCGTTTTCTGCTGGCGTCGCTGTTGATGGCGCTGATCGCAATTTTCAAAGGCATTCGCCTGCCGCAGTGGCGCGATGTGCCGTTGCTGGTTGCCTTGGGCTTCTTTGCCGTCAGCCTGCATCACGTCGCCTTGAACATCGGCCAGCAAGGCATCAGTGCCGGGGCTTCCAGCGTGCTGGCGCAATCGAGCCCGTTATTCAGCACGCTGCTGGCGTGCTTTGTGTTCAAGGAACGCGTCAGCGCCTGGCGTTGGAGCTGTGTGCTGCTTGGATTTGTCGGCGTGGTGATCGTAGTCAGCGGCGACAAGGGCATGGGCGCTATCAATGCCCATGGCTTGTTGATCTTGTTGGCGGCGCTTTCCTGGAGCCTCTATTTCGCCCTGCAAAAGCATCATGCGCGGCGCTACGACGGTTTCAGCCTGGGCTGCTACGCGGTGTGGTCGGGGACGTTGCTGTTGCTGATTTATCTGCCGGGGCTGGCTGACGCCGTGATGCAGGCGCCGCCGCAAGCGCAGTGGGCGGTGCTGATGTTGGGGGTGTTTCCCAGCGCACTGGCGTATCTGGCCTGGGGTTTCGTGCTCAAGCATGTGGACTTGAGTCGGGCGACGATGACCTTGTATCTGATACCGCCGACGGCCATGGGAATTGCGTCTTGGGGACTGGGTGAACGGCCGACGTTGATGGTACTGATGGGGGCGATGGTGGTGTTGATCAGTGTGTTGGCATTGAATCTGGAGCGTGGGGTTGGCGTCGTTCGGGCAGTTGAGAGCAAGGCTTGAATCTGCTGTGAAGTCGATGCCGTCTTCGCGAGCAGGCTCGCTCCCACAGGGAGTTTGTGTCATCCACTGTGGGAGCGAGCCTGCTCGCGAAGAGGCCGGCCCACTCAATGAATAATCCAGACCTCAGCGCATATCATCCGACAACGGTGTCGGCTCGTCCGCCGGCGGTACATCCTCGTCATCCGGCGGATCCTTCCAGTCATCCGGGCGGTCGGCATCGCTCAGCGGATCGCGCCCCGGGTCCATGCCCGGCGGTGCATCGTGATCGCTCAGGGTCGGCTCGTCGGTGCCGGATACGGGGCGGGTCTGGTCGGTGGGCGCCATGCCACCGGGAACAAGCGAGTCATCAGCCATGCTGCACCTCACAATACTGGCCCGGATTATCCGGGGCGTATTACTTGGAAGCGCGGGTGCTGAGGGCGTGCGGTAGATCAGACCAGCGGCATCAGCCTTGGGCGATAAAGCGATCACGACTGTTGGTCAGGTGCAGCCACATCGCGGCACGGGCGGCATCGGCGTCCTGACGCTTGATCGCATTCAGAATCGCCTCGTGTTCCAGATTGGCCAAGTGCCCGAGCTTGCTCAGATCCGCCGCGCCGCGCTCGGCAGCATTCAGGCGATTGCGCGGGATCATCGCACTGCCCAGGTGCTGCATGATCTCGCTGAAACAAGCGTTGCCGGTGGCCTCGGCGATCAGCAGATGGAAACGCCGATCGGCCTCCACGCAGCTGTCGTTGTTGGCCAGCAGCCGTTGATAGTCATCCAGCGCCTGACGCATCTGCTGCAACTGCTGCTCGCTGCGCCGCTGCGCCGCCAGTGCGGCCGCTTGCGTCTCCAGGCCCATGCGCAACTCGAGAATGCTGCGCACGCCGAGCGCCGTGTCGACATTCAGGCGCAGGCCCTGCTCCGCTGCACGCTCGATCACGAAGGTACCGATGCCGTGGCGCGTCTCGACCAGCCCCGAGGCCTGCAACTTGGAAATGGCCTCGCGCACCACCGTGCGGCTGACGCCGTGCTCCTGAACGATGGAGTTCTCCGACGGTAGCTTGTCACCGGGCGACAGTTGTCCGAGCAGGATGCTCTGGGTGAGCTTTTCCACCAGGTCATGAGCGAGGTTGTGCGTGCGTTTGCGCGCGGGCGCGTCGAGGTCTTCTTGCATGATCGGTTCCGGTGATCGGGGCTTGCCGATCGTAGCACTGCGGGATGACGGTTGAGATGGATTTTAGCGGTCGATGGGTCGTCAGCTTGTATGACAACACTCCATTACCTCGAATATTTTCGATAGCCAGCCATCACGCATCATCATTCATATCTCAAAAAGGCGCTGCGCTCGACTGGCGAAATGTTCAATGGATACGAGCTAGAATCCGGTTTTCGCATAAAAAACCGAACAATCAGAAGAATTTGATCGCCCTCCCCACTTGTAGGACAAAAAATTACGGTTGTATGATGTCTAGCAACAACGCAGCACCCAGTCCTACCCGCATAAAAATAATCAGTGGGAGAAACATCAGTGAAAACCTCCATCTCCGGGATGCAGGACAGCGTCGATCCGACGCTCGCCTCAGCCATCTCCAAAGTCAAACGCCACGTCCTGCCGCTCTTCGTGATCATGTTCATCGTCAATTACATTGACCGGGTGAACATCGGCTTCGTCCGCACCCACATGGAAACCGATCTGGGCATTGGTGCTGCCGCCTACGGCTTCGGCGCCGGGCTGTTCTTCATCGGTTACGCGCTGTTCGAAGTGCCGTCCAACATGCTTTTGCAGAAAGTCGGCGCGCGGATCTGGCTGACCCGCATCATGTTCACCTGGGGCATAGTCGCGGCCTGCATGGCCTTCATTCAGAACGAAACCCACTTCTATATCCTGCGTTTCCTGCTCGGTGTCGCCGAGGCCGGGTTCTTTCCCGGGGTGATTTATTACTTCACCCGTTGGCTGCCAGGCGTTGAGCGCGGCAAGGCGATCGCGATCTTCCTCAGCGGCTCTGCCGTGGCCTCGCTGATCTCCGGCCCGCTGTCCGGTCTGCTCCTGCAGATCAATGGGCTTGGCATGCACGGCTGGCAATGGATGTATTTCATCGAGGGGATGTTCTCGGTGTGCCTGTGCGTGTTTGTCTGGTTCTGGCTGGATGCCAAACCCCACGACGCGAAATGGCTGAGCCGCGCCGAACAGGATGCGCTGGTCAGCGCCATCGACGACGAGCAAAAGGCCCGCGAAGCCGCGACGCCGATCCGGCCGTCGCTGGGCAAACTGCTCAAGGACCGGCAGATCATTCTGTTCTGCCTGATCTACTTCTTCATTCAGCTGACCATTTATGCGGCGACTTTCTGGCTGCCGAGCATCATCAAGAAGATGGGCGAACTCAGCGACGTGCAGGTCGGCCTGTTCAACTCGATTCCATGGTTGCTGTCGATCGTCGGCATGTATGCCTTCGCCTCGCTGTCGGCGAAGTGGAAACACCAGCAAGCATGGGTCGCCACTGCCCTGTTGATCGCCGCAGCGGGGATGTTCATGTCCACCACTGGCGGGCCGATCTTTGCCTTCGTCGCGATCTGCTTTGCGGCACTGGGTTTCAAATCCGCCTCGTCGCTGTTCTGGCCGATTCCCCAGGCTTATCTGGATGCACGCATCGCGGCGGCAGTGATCGCGCTGATCAACTCGGTGGGCAACCTCGGCGGCTTCGTCGCACCGACCACCTTCGGCCTGCTTGAGCAACACACCGGCTCGATTCAGGGCGGCCTCTATGGTCTGGCCGCGACCTCGATCATCGCCGCAATCATCGTCTTCGCCGCGCGCACCACGCCGAAACCCGCTGCTGAAAAGGCTGTGGCCGACGCCGCGCCGAAACACGCCTGACTACGTCTCGACAAGGAAAACAACAATGACTGTTCATGACACCGCCAAAGCTCCGATCATCACCGACATGCAGGTCATTCCGGTGGCCGGTCACGACGGCATGCTGCTCAACCTGAGCGGCGCCCACGGGCCGTTTTTCACCCGCAACATCGTCATCCTCAAGGACAACGCCGGCCACACCGGCGTCGGCGAAGTGCCCGGTGGCGAGCGCATTCGCCAGACCCTGGAAGACGCGCGCAATCTGGTGGTCGGCAGCCCGATCGGCACCTACCAGAAGATCCTCAACCAGGTGCGCCAGACCTTCGCCGACCGCGATGCCGGCGGCCGTGGTCTGCAGACGTTCGACCTGCGCATCACCATTCACGCGGTCACCGGCCTGGAAGCCGCCCTCCTCGACCTGCTCGGCCAGCACCTCGACGTGCCGGTGGCGGCGCTGCTCGGTGAAGGTCAGCAACGCGACGAAGTGAAGATGCTCGGTTATCTGTTCTACGTTGGCGATCAACACGAAACCGATCTGGCCTATCGCAGCGAACCGGACGCCGACAACGACTGGTTCCGTGTGCGTCACGAGAAAGCCATGACCGCCGAAGCGGTCGTGCGTCTGGCGGAGGCGGCGCACGCCAAGTACGGTTTCAAGGATTTCAAACTCAAGGGCGGCGTGCTCAGTGGCGATGCCGAAATCGAAGCGGTCACGGCATTGGCCGAGCGCTTCCCCGACGCGCGGATTACCCTCGACCCGAACGGTGCATGGTCATTGAAAGAGGCCATTCGTCTATGCCGCGATCAGCACCACGTACTCGCCTACGCCGAAGACCCGTGCGGTGCGGAAAACGGTTATTCCGGGCGCGAAGTCATGGCTGAATTCCGCCGCGCCACCGGACTGAAAACCGCGACCAACATGATCGCCACCGACTGGCGTGAAATGGGCCACGCGATTCAGTTGCAGTCAGTGGACATCCCGCTGGCCGACCCGCACTTCTGGACCATGCAGGGTTCGGTACGCGTCGCGCAGATGTGCCACGAGTGGGGCCTGACCTGGGGCTCGCATTCCAACAACCACTTCGATATTTCCCTGGCCATGTTCACCCACGTCGCCGCCGCCGCACCCGGCGAGATCACCGCCATCGACACCCACTGGATCTGGCAGGACGGTCAGCGCCTGACCAAGGCACCGTTGCAGATTGTCGATGGTCTCGTGCAGGTGCCGAAAAAACCCGGGCTGGGCGTGGAGCTGGACATGGATCAAGTGGCCAAGGCCCACGAACTGTACGAAGGCATGGGCCTCGGCGCGCGGGATGACAGCGTGGCGATGCAGTTCCTGATTCCGGGGTGGAAATTCGATAACAAACGGCCGTGTCTGGTGCGGTAATCCAGCAGGCGCCGCTGATTTCGATTGTCGGAGTAGGAGCTGCCGAAGGCTGCGATCTTTTGATTCTGTTTTTAAGATCAAAAGATCGCAGCCTTCGGCAGCTCCTACAAATCGGTTTTCAGCTTGAGATTTGCAGCAACCAGGTTTTGAACGCTTTCATCGCCACCGTTTCCGCTCGCGACTGCAACCGCGTCAGCCAGTAACTGCCGGTGGTGATCTCGATCGCAAACGGCTGGCAGATCGCATCTGCCGCCAGTTGCCGGGCGAACATCAGCGGCGGCGCCAACGCCACGCCGCCGCCCTGCAATGCGGCTTCCATCATTGCCAGCGACGAATCGAACACGATGCTTTGCGGTGGCGCGGCCTGCGTCGCCAGGCCCGCTGCGTGAAACCACTCCGGCCATTCATCGGTGCGATAGGAACGCAGCAAGGTCTGCTGCAACAGGTCCGCCGGCGTGTGCAGTTGCCGGGCAATCTCCGGCACGCACAATACCGACAACGGCGCATCGAGCAAGCGTGTCGCCTCGATGCCATGCCAGGCGCCAGCACCGAAACGAATGGCGTAATCCAGTCCCTCCGCCGCCACATCCACCCGGTTGTTATTGGTCGACAGACGTAAATCTATAAGCGGATGTTTCCCCCGAAAGTCCGCCAGCCTCGGCAACAGCCAGCCCACGGCAAAAGTGCCCACCGCGCCGACCGTCAACATGTCGCGATACTGCCCACCGGCCAGACGCTCGAGCATCTGCGCAATATGATCGAATGATGTGCTGAGTACCGGCAGCAAGGTTTCGCCTTCACTGGTCAGCATCAGCCCACGGGGCAGGCGTTTGAACAGGGTCAGGTTGAGTTGCGCTTCCAGGCTTTTGACCTGATGGCTCACCGCCGCTTGTGTCACGCACAACTCGACGGCAGCACGGGTAAAACTCAAGTGACGTGCCGAGGCTTCAAATGCGCGCAGAGCGTTGAGCGGCAGTTGCGGTCGAATCATGCGTTGCCTCAAATTTTTCTAATGGCTCATGCGAGTTTTCATCGTTTGTCGAGGGCCGGCGAAGTGCCTAAATTGGCCGCGCTGATCGGCCGTCCGATGAAAAATCACCCGCAGTGTAGCGGGATACAACAATCGACACTCATGGAGAGTGATTCAATCATGTGTTCCTTAAAACCGAGCAAGGTCTTTTCCTACAGCGCTTTCGCACTGTTCTTCGGCAGCGTTGCCTGTCATGCCGCAACGCCGACGGATGCGCAATTACAGGCTCTGGTCAGCCAAGCCGTCACCCCGGTGATGCAGCAAAACAACATCCCGGGGCTGACGGTAGCGATCACGCTGAATGGCCAGGCGCATTACTTTAACTACGGGGTTGCCGCTAAAGACACCGCGCAAAAGGTCAGCGAAAACACCCTGTTCGAAGTCGGCTCGGTGAGCAAAACCTTCACCGCCACCCTCGCTGGTTACGCCCAGGCCACAGGCAAACTCGACCTGTCGAGCAAGGCCAGCCAACTCTGGCCGGAGCTCAAGGGCAGCGCCTTCGACAACATCAGCGTGCTGCAACTGGGCACCTACAGTGCAGGCGAACTGCCGTTGCAATTCCCCGCTGAGGCGGATTCTTCCGACAAGATGCTCGGCTATTACCAACAGTGGAAACCGCAATTTCCCGCCGGCAGCCATCGCCTGTATTCCAACCCGAGCCTGGGCCTGTTCGGCTACCTGACGGCGAAAAGCCTCGGCCAGCCGTTCGACTTGGCAATGACGCAAACCCTGCTGCCGAAACTCGGCCTTCAGCACACCTTCCTCAGCGTACCGTCAGCGCAGTCGAAGCTTTATGCCCAAGGCTACGACAGCGCCGACCAACCGGTACGCGTCAGCCCCGGCGCCCTCGACGCCGAAGCCTACGGCATCAAAACCAGCGCCGCCGACCTGCTGCGATACGTCCAGGCACAGCTGCAACCGGCCAGCCTTGCGCCTGATCTGCACCAAGCCATCGCCAACACCCACATCGGCTATCACCGCGTCGGCGACATGACCCAAGGCCTGGGCTGGGAACGCTACGCCTACCCGATCAGCCTGGAAAAACTGCAAAACGGCAACTCGACCCCCATGGCCATGGAGCCGCACAAAGTCGAGTGGCTGACTCCACCGCAAGCTGAACCGGCCAATGTGCTATTCAATAAAACCGGTTCTACACGGGGCTTTGGCGCGTATGTGGCGTTCGTGCCGTCGCGGGACATGGGCATCGTGATTCTGGCCAACAAGAACTACCCGAATGCCGAACGGGTGAAGATTGCGCATACGGTTTTCGCGGCGTTGGCGGATTAGTAGTGAAAGATCGTCCGATCGCGGCCCGAGCCTGCGGCAGCTTCTACAGGATCGGGTTTTCACTCGGTTAACGTTGGAGGTGTCGCAGGCTGCAACAACTTTCGATCAGAAGATGACTTGTGGGAGCGAGCCTGCTCGCGAATGCGCTCGATCAGCCACCTTTCAGCGCCTGAAAAACCGCTATCGCGAGCAGGCTCGCTCCCACATTTGAACTGTGCACTTCACAAAAAAATGTGGGAGCTGGTTTGCCAGCCCCCACAGGGATTTTGCTTCATTCAGTCGCAATCAATCATCCGGCATCTGCGGCGGTTTGCTCGGTTTCGCCGGTTTGCTGCCCTTAGCGCCTTTGGCCGGTTCCGGCTCGGTGGCGGCAGGCGTTTGTGCGGCGGCGGCCGCAGCGGCGGCTTCTTTTTCGGCCATGGGCATGGCGTCGATGGTTTCGAAGATTTTCGCCAGGCTCAATGCCTTGGCTTCATCACCCGAGGCGGAGAGCTTGGTTTCGCCGTCCTTGCCCACCAGGAACACTTTTGGATAAGCGCCGGCACCGAGCTTCAGCGAACGCAGCAGGGCCATGGTGTCCTGCTGGCCCATGTCCTTGCCGTCGAGCTGTCCGGACATGCTGAGGATGGTGTAGACCTTGATGTTGCGGTCGGTGACGCCCTTTTTGTTGGCCGGATCTTCCAGCGACTTCTTCAGGCTCAGCCAGACCGGGTCGACGGTGCTTTGCGCAATCACGATCAGCGGGCGGGCGCGGCCCACGTCCCCGGCCAGGGGTGAATCGCTGTCGGCGGCGAACAGGGGGCCGGCGATTGCCAGCAAGAGGGTCAGGGTCAGGGACCTGATGAGCATGCGCATCTCCTTTTGATATCCACGCACTACTGATTGCGCATCGTGGCGATTGTTCCGGCGGCGTCTGGCAAAAAGGCATTGCCCTGTCAGAAGCTTAGGTCAGGGAGCGCTTTGCGCAACATGACGCAAGCGATCATCGGCACATCCCTACGGCCGCTGCATTGGAAGTGTTTTCTCCAGGCTGACTCAGAACGCCAACTTATAACCAATCAACACCAGCATCGTCGCCAGGCACGGGCGCAGGACTTCGTCGGAGATGCGTCCGGTCAGGTGGCTGCCGAGCCAGATGCCCGGCAGCGAGCCCATCAGCAGGAAACCCAGCACGCCCCAGTCCATGTTGCCCATGCTTGCGTGGCCGAGGCCGGCGACGAGGGTCAGGGGTACGGCGTGGGCGATTTCGGTGCCGACCAGGCGGCGGGTTGGCAGCAGTGGGTAAAGGATAAACAAGGCGACGGTGCCCAGTGCGCCGGCGCCGATCGAGGTCAGGGCAACCATGGTGCCGAGGATCAGACCGGTGATCACCGTCATGATATTCAGGCGCGAACCGCTCGGGTTGTAGTTGCCACCCGCGCGTTTGTGGGCGAATTCGAGCAAGCGTTTCTTGAAGAAGATTGCCAGGGCGGTGGCGAAGAGGACGAAGCCGAGCGCCTGTTTGATGATGGCGTTCATCGCGTCCGGCGCGGTGTGCAGGGTGCTGAGGAACCACAGGGTCATGGCCACCGCTGGCACACTGCCGAGGGTCAGCCAGCCGGTGATCGCCCAGTCGATGTTCTTGTTCTTCCTGTGAACGAGGACGCCGCTGGATTTGGTGATCGCGGCGTACAGCAGGTCGGTACCCACCGCCGTCGCCGGGTTGATGCCGAACCACAGCAGGATCGGCGTCATCAACGATCCGCCGCCGACACCGGTCATGCCTACGATAAACCCCACCACCAGCCCGGCAATCACCAGGCCGAAATTTGCCAATTCCATTCAAACGTCCAGAAAACGACAGGAAAATCTGGCCCGCAGCATAGCGATTTTTCTTATAACCACATATATCGATGCGGTCTATCGTTATGCCATATCGAATTCACCGCAGATCCCACAGTGGCCCCTTGCGCTACAGAAAACCTGCCGGGCTCACTGCACCGGCAGGAAATTCAAGAACAGCAGACTCTGCGCGTAATTCAGGCCGATCCTGCGATAGCGCTCATCGAGCATCTGCGTGAGCAGATCCAGGCGTGCGACGATTTTGCTGAATTCGGTGGCGAAGCTGAGGTTGCTGCCCTCCTCCGAGATTTCGTTGGAGAACAGCAACGGCTGGCCTTCCTTGTTCTGCCGTTGCGACAAAATCCACATGGCTTTTTCGATGTTG
Organism: Pseudomonas sp. Sample_20; assembly: GCF_004307585.1. Lineage (NCBI taxonomy): Bacteria > Pseudomonadati > Pseudomonadota > Gammaproteobacteria > Pseudomonadales > Pseudomonadaceae > Pseudomonas > Pseudomonas sp. Sample_20. The sequence continues at coordinate 10,801 of NZ_RCOA01000037.1, forward strand.
CGCGCGGCGTTGTGCACGAACGTCGGGTTGATCGCGTCGGTCATGTAGAACTCGGTGCGATTGCCGTGGGCGGTAACCAGCATGCTGCCGATTGCATAGATGAAGGCGCCGACGCGGTCGCCGAGGAATTCCGGACTCATCGCATAGCTCAGTGCCGCCAGATCCTTGCGTCCGCCCAGCACGGGCAACGGCTGCTGTTGCTCGACAGCGAGACGCACTTGTTTCACGGCGGCGTTGACGGTGAGGAAACCGGATTTGCGCAGTTCTTCCGGGTTGCGCAGGTAGAGCTTGCCCATCAGCCGGTAAAGGCTGTCGAGGTTGTCGCGCATCGCCAGGGTGGCCATGCGGTCGACGCTGGTCTGGAGAAACTCCTGCGGCTGCCCTTCACGTATCTGATTGAAAAATCCATTGCCGTTCTGGTGGCTGCAGCCGCTGAGCAACAGCGACAACAGGCAGGCCAGCAGCAGGCACGGGCGGCGGTGAGCGGCGGTGATCAGGGCAAAAACACTCGGCATGAAATCTCGGACAGGCACATTCCTGTGCGGCGGGGGTCACCGCATCCTGGCCATGCATAGAGCCGCCGATTGCGAAAAAGTGCAGTGCCCGGGCGGTTAGCCGACCTTCGGCGCTTTTCGCCTTATCAATTAGTCGGACTTTATATTTGCCAACAACGGTAAATCCGCTATAAATCTTCTGCGAAATATTCAATAGCATGACTAATTGCGTTTTCTCAAAACAACAACAAAAAGGAAGGTCAACCATGCTTCAATCCCGTCACCTGCTCTCCGGCCTCGGACTGTCCCTGATGATCGCTACCCTTTCCGCCAACGCGGCGGGCCTGACTGCTGAACACAAAGCTTTCGGCAAAACCAATGACGGCACGCCTGTCGAACAGTACATCCTGCGCAACAGCCACGGCATGCAAGCCACCGTGATTACCTACGGCGCGACCCTGCAAGCGCTGAAAGTCGCCGACAAACACGGCAAGTTCGACGACGTCGTCTTGGGTTTTGACGATGTGCAGGGCTATCAGAAAGGCACCGCGTACTTCGGCGCGACCATCGGCCGCTTCGGCAACCGTTTGGCCGAAGGTGCTTTCGAAATCGATGGCAAACGCTATCAAGTGCCGCAGAACGACAAATCCAACGCCCTGCACGGCGGCCCCGAAGGTTTCGACAAGAAAGTCTGGAAGGCCAGGGAAACCAAGGACAAGGATTCGGTGGGCGTAACCCTTACCTACCTCTCGGCCGACGGCGAGATGGGTTTCCCGGGCAATCTGACCACCGAAGTCACCTATCGCCTGACCGACAACAACGAGTTGCGCATCGACTACAAGGCCAGCACCGACAAGCCGACCGTGCTCAACCTGACCAACCACAGCTACTTCAACCTGGCCGGTGCCGGCAATGGCGACATTCTCAAGCAAGTCGCCATGATCAACTCCAGCCATTACACGCCGGTCACCGCCAAACTGATCCCGACCGGGGAGCTGGCGCCTGTGGCCGGTACGCCGATGGACTTCAGCAAACCGACGGCGATCGGCACGCACATCAAGGCTGATCATCCGCAGCTGAAATTCGCCGAGCCGAAACAGGGCGGCTTCGATTTCAACTGGGCACTGGACACCAAGGGCGATGTCAGCAAGCTCGCCACCGAAGTCAGCGACCCGCAATCCGGGCGTGTGCTGCAACTGTTCACCAGCGAGCCGGGCGTGCAGTTCTACACCAGCAACTTCCTCGACGGCACGGTCAAGGGCAAGGGCGGCAAGGTCTATCCGCACTGGGGCGCATTCACCCTCGAGACCCAGCACTACCCGGATTCGCCGAACCAGCCGGATTTCCCGAGCACGCGGCTTGATCCGGGGCAGACCTATGCCCACAGCGTGATCCTCAAGTTCTCCGCCAAGTAAGGCCCACGCAGCATGATAGTTCCCACGCTCTGCGTGGGAATGCAGCCCGGGACGCTCCGCGTCCCTTTCAGAGCTGGAACGCGGAGCGTCCCTTGATGCATTCCCACGCGGAGCGTGGGAACGATCTCGTAGGAGCTGCGGACCGCTGCGATCTTTTTTGCTTTTTGAACCCCGACGCTATTCTGCTGCCCACTAAAGACACCCATTCTTTCAGGCAGGAGGTTTGAATGCGTACCCTTGAGTTGGCAGGCGTACAGGTTCCCGTGATTGGTCAGGGCACTTGGCGCATAGGCGAGGATCGTTCGGCGCACAGCCGTGAAGTGGCGGCGCTGCGCAGCGGCATCGAGCTGGGCATGAGCCTGATCGATACCGCTGAGATGTACGCCGAGGGCGGTGCCGAAACAGTGGTCGGCGAAGCCATCGCCGGTCTGCGCGATCAAGTCTTTCTGGTCAGCAAGGTCTACCCGCACAACGCCAGCCGCGAGGGCATCCCGCAAGCCTGCGAGCGCAGTTTGCGTCGGCTCGGTACCGACTACATCGATCTGTATCTGCTGCATTGGCGCGGCCAGTATCCGCTAGAGGAAACCGTCGAAGCCTTCGAACGCCTGCGCGAGGACGGCAAGATCGGCCGTTGGGGTGTGTCGAATTTCGATGTCGACGACCTCGAAGAACTCTCCAGCTCGGCCTGCGCCACCAATCAGGTGCTGTACAACCTCGAAGAGCGCGGTATCGAATTCGATTTGCTGCCGTGGTGCCAGCATCAGCGCCTGCCGCTGATGGCGTACTGTCCGATCGGCCAGGGCGGCGCGATGCTCGCCGAGCCGGTTCTGCAAGACATTGCCAGCCGTCACAACGCCACTCCAGCGCAGGTTTCGCTGGCGTGGATCCTGCGTCAGGACGGCGTGATTGCGATTCCCAAGGCTGTGCGCCCCGAGCATGTGCAACTCAATGCCGATGCGGCGCAGCTGCAACTGGACGCCGGGGATCTGGCGGCGCTGGACAAAGTGTTCCCGGCGCCACAACGCAAGCAGCGACTGGCCATGGTCTGAGCTGCCGACTGCGAGGGCTTCGCCATGAGAAGCACAGATCTGCAAGACCCGTACAACCTGCAACGTTTTGTCCAGGCACAGGATCCGGTGTTCGAACGGGTCCAGCGTGAACTCGAAACGGGTCGCAAGCGCAGCCACTGGATGTGGTTCGTCTTCCCGCAGTTCGCCGGATTGGGCGGCAGCGAAATGGCCCGACGCTTCGCCATTGGTTCAGCCGAAGAAGCCCAGGCCTACTTGGCCGACGAACTGCTCGGGGCGCGGCTGCGCACCTGCACGCACCTGGTGCTGAATGTGCCGCAGCGCTCGATTGCAGAAATGTTTGGCCATCCCGATGACCTGAAATTTCATTCTTCGATGACCCTGTTCGCCCAGTTCAGCGCCGAGGACAGTCTGTTCCATCAGGCACTGGAGCGTTACTTCCACGGCATTCTCGATGAATGGACGCTGCAATTGCTCGACTCAAAACAGGCCCAGTTGCCCACCGATCAGGGTTGAGAAGTCGTCGTCGACAAACGGCAGAATCGCATCCGCCACCGGTTGCAGCTGCCGAGTGATGTAGTGGTCGTAGTCGATGGCGGCGCGGCGTACCTCCAGCGGCTCCGGGCCGGCCAGGGTGATGACGTAGCTGATCCAGCCGCCGTTCTGATACTGCCGGGGCCGCCCCTGCTCGGCGTTGTAGTCATCGGCCAGCCGCGCCGCGCGGACGTGCGGCGGTACGTTGCGTTCGTAGTCGTCGAGGGTGCGGCGCAGACGCTTGCGGTAGATCAGCCGATCGTCGAACTCGCCGGCGAGGGTCTTGCGCACGTAATCGCGCACGTAATCCTGATACGACTTGCGCTGAAAAATCCGCTCATACAGCTCTTGCTGAAATTGCCGCGCCAGCAGCGACCAGTCGGTGCGCACGGTTTCCAGGCCCTTGTAGACCATTTCCTCGCTGCCATCGGCGCGGGTGACCAGACCGGCGTAGCGCTTCTTGCTGCCCTCCTCGGCGCCGCGAATGGTCGGCATCAGAAAGCGCTTGTAGTGAATCTCGAACTGCAATTCCAGCGCGCTTTCCAGCCCGTATTCTTCGCGCACATGCGTGCGCCACCAATCGTTGACGTGTTTGACCAGCGCATGGCCGATCTGCGCTGCTTCTTCCTGGCCGTGCAGACTGCGCAGCCAGACGAAGGTTGAATCGGTGTCGCCGTAAATGACGGCGTGGCCCTGTTCTTCGATCAACTGGCGAGTGCGCAACATGATTTCGTGGCCGCGCAAGGTGATCGACGAGGCCAGCCGGGTATCGAAAAAACGGCAACCGCTGGAGCCGAGCACGCCGTAGAAGGCGTTCATGATGATCTTCAGCGCTTGGGACAGCGGCGCATTGTGCTCGCGCTTGGCGGTTTCGCGCCCTTCGGCCACCCGCGCCACGATGGACGGCAGACAATGGCGGGTGCGCGAGAAGCGTGCGCCACGAAAACCCGGCACCGAGTCGGCGTCATCCGGGTATTGCAGGCCCTCGATCAACCCCACCGGGTCGATCAGAAAGGTGCGGATAATCGACGGGTAGAGGCTTTTGTAATCGAGGACCAACACCGATTCGTAAAGCCCCGGGCGTGAATCCATGACAAACCCGCCGGGGCTGGCCTGGGGTGGATTGGTGCCCAGATTGGGTGCAACAAAGCCCTGGCGATGCATCAACGGCATGTACAAATGGGTGAACGCGGCGACCGAACCGCCGCTGCGGTCGGCCGGCAAACCGGTAACGCTGGCGCGCTCAAGCAAAAACGTCAGCAGTTCGGTCTTGGCGAAGATCCGCGTGACCAGTTCGCAGTCCTTGAGGTTGTATTTGGCCAGCGCCGGTTTGTCTTCGGCGAACATGCGGTTGATCTCGTCCATGCGCTGGTACGGGTTGTTGATCGCCTTGCCTTCGCCGAGCAGCGTCTGCGCGACGTTTTCCAGGCTGAACGAGGGAAAACTCCAGGTCGCCGAACGCAATGACTCGATGCCATCGATGATCAGCCGCCCCGCTGCCGAGGCGAAGTAGTGATTGCGGCTGCCGTGCTCGCGCCACTGCATTTCTTCGCCGCCACGACCGATCTTCAGCGGCACGCCAAGACGCCGCGCGTGTTCGTGAAGGATGCGCAGGTCGAACTGCACAACGTTCCAGCCAATGATCGCGTCAGGGTCGTGGCGGGCGAACCAGTCGTTGAGTTTCTTCAGAATGAGCGTGCGCGAGTCGCAGTACTCGAGGTCGAAATCGACAATGCTGGCGTCGCCGTTCGGCGCGCCGAGCATGTACACCTGGCGCTCGCCACAGCCTTCCAGCGCGATGGAATACAGCTCGCCGTTTTCGGTGGTCTCGATGTCGAGTGAGACCAAGCGCAGTTTCGGCCGGTAATCGGGGTCGGGTTTCAGCTGGGCGTTGATCAGTACTCCGTCAGCATCCGGGGTGCCGCCAAACAGCACCGGCGCGGTGATGAAGCGCTCCATCAGATAACGTTCCGGGGGACGCACGTCGGCTTCAAAGACGTCGACGCCGGCGCGGTTGAGCGCGGTTTCGAGGCGCATCAACTGGCCGTGCTGCTGGCAATACAGACCGAGCACCGGACGATGCTGAAAATCGAGCAAGGCCAACGGTCGCAGCTCTACATTCTTTTCATCGTGCAGCAGACGCTCGGCTGCTTCTCGCTGTGCGGCGGGAATAAATGCGACCGACGGCTGATGCGCCAGACGCACGCGGCGCGGCCCGGCGTCCGTTGCCAGCCAGAACTCGACTTCGGTGCCGGCCGGCGTATCGCGCCAATGCCGGGTCAGGACGAAGCCCTGCTGTAAATCCACCACTGCGACCTCACCGTTTCAATCAGAACGCCATTCTACGCAGCATTTGTGGCGAGGGGATTTATCCCCGCTGGCCGCGAAGCGGCCCCGCTTTTAATGAAAGGGCCTGCTGCGCAGGCCAGCGGGGATAAATCCCCTCGCCACAGATAAATCCCATCACTACAGATAAATCCCATCACCACAGATAAATCCCATCGCCACAGAAAATCCTCTGCCACAGATAACCCCCCTTGTTACAGATAAATCCCTTGGCCACAGATGCTTCATTTACCGATACAAAGATGTTTTTTCCGGCAAATGGCGTTTTTTGCACGCTAACTGCCGCTTTGCCACCTTGCTCTGCGCGGCTGCGTCTACGATGCTTGATGAACAACGACAACACCTGAGTAACCGCCATGAAGACCGTCGCCCAACTGCTCAAGCTCAAAGATCAGAAAAATCAGGAAGTGCACCAGATCAAACCCGATCACATGGTGCTCGAAGCGCTGATGAAGATGGCCGAGAAAAACGTCGGCGCCTTGCTGGTGGTCGAAGACGACAAAGTGGTCGGCATCATCAGCGAGCGTGACTATGCACGCAAACTGGTGCTGCACGGGCGCTCTTCGGTCGGTACGCCAGTGCGCGACATCATGGTCAAGGACGTGATCACCGTGGACACCAAACAAAAGGTTGATACCTGCCTGGGGATCATGTCGGACAAACGCCTGCGCCACTTGCCGGTGGTCGAGGACGGCCAGTTGATCGGCCTGTTGTCGATCGGCGACCTGGTGAAGGAAGCGATTGCCGAACAGGCCGAGCTGATCAAACAGCTGGAGCAGTACATTCGCGGCGACTGAGCCCACCGCCGTGATCCCCTTGTGGGAGCGAGCCTGCTCGCGTATGCGCCAGGTCAGAGATGATCGTTCCCACGCTCTGCGTGGGAATGCAGCCCGGGACGCTCCGCGTCCCTCTAAAGCCGAACGCGGAGCGTCCGTTGAGGCATTCCCACGCAGAGCGTGGGAACGATCTCGCCCGTCAGGCCGGCCAATGCCGCTCAAACACCGGTGCCAGCACCGGGTGTCGGTCGATCCTTTGCAGCCACGCATAAAAGCCCGGGCGGGTCTGGCGCAGGTGTTCACGGCTGCCGGCCCAGCGGCTCACCACGGCCGCCAGCACATCCAGCGCGCCGGGCGTTTCGTCATCTAGGTACAGCTCTCCGGAAAACTGATCGGCGAATACTTCCCAACTGAAATGCAGGCGCTGGCGCGTGCCGGCGATCAGGTTTTGCCGTGCGTTCTCGTCGGGCGTGCTCAGCCAGCGCTCGGGGTAATCGATGATGCCGACCGCCGCATAGCAATTGCTGACGATGTAGGCGAGACCGCGAATCGCCTGATCACGATCGGCAGCCTTGCTCGGCAGCAGGCCGGATTTGGGAAACGTCAGGCCCAGGTGAATCAGGATCGCCGCGCTTTCAGTCATGGCGCTGCCGTCCGGCAGTTGCAAGGTCGGTATCTGTTTCAGCGGATTGAGTTTGCCCAGCGCCTCGTCGGCCTCGGCGCTGGCTTCGGTATCAATGAAGCGATAGGCGATCTGGCACAACTCCAGTGCCGCCTCGATGGCAGCCGCGCCGGAATTCTTGTGCCCGTAGAGCTGGTACATGTCCGTTCCCCCCGATAAGGCCTTTGCACAGGGTAGATGGCTGGCTGGCCTGACGTAGAAAATTCTGCAAATGTGTCGTGATTGGCACGTTTTTCCCATGCACTGCCGACTTGCGAAATCAACCTTCGCCAATCAGCGCTGGCGGTGCCCATCCCGCACCAAGAGCATTCATCGAACGCTATCCGCGTTCTTGTAAGGTGCGACAGCAAACCAAAAGTTCGCCTGTCCGAGCTGGCAATAAGGAGTTCACCCGTGAATCTTCAAATGCTCCGCCGTACGACATACCCCACTCACTCGCAAATCCAGCCCCAAGTTCAGCCGAGCCTATTCAGCCTGGCGCGTTTCTCCTTTATTACCTGAAACCCAATGCACACTTTGCGTGCCTGGCGATCGAGCGATCGCCGGGCGCCAAGTGTTATTTATTTTTTAAATACGTCAATTAATAAAAGGCACAACAACAGGATTGTCGAACAATGTCTTTTCGTCATTGAAGTTGCACCAAAAGCGCACGCCCGAATGTGATGCAGTTAACCAATACTCCAGAATCAAAATAAGGAACATGTCCTGTGAACCGCTGAATGACTGACCTGCACCAAATCGATTCGCTACGCACCGATAGGTGCTAAGCCTGATCACCGAGCAGCCGCTCTATCCCGCCGATTGGCGTGATACAGCGTTCCCTCTGACTCGCTCTGGAAAAAGCCCTTCTGCGAGGACTTGAGGACCGCTTCGCGCCGAATAAACCGTATGCGAATTTGAAACTTATATAAATGCGACATCAGTAACACCGAAGATATGCGTTCAACCGGTTTCAGCAACATCTGGCACACCTGTTGCAAACTGTAACAAACCTGAGACAGCTCACGTCTCCACACAACAACAAGCCACGGAATGGATAATGAGCAATCGATATAGATACTATTAAGCCACTAAGTTTGTTCAAGGCCGCTTAAACAGATAGTCCAACTATCGGCTCGCCTACACCTTGAAGAAAGTTGCACCCACTCACTCGAACATCAGCCATATGTTCGGACGGCACCTTATTGCCCTTCATCTGACCCGAGGGAGCTTTAATGAACGATGCGGTAAAGCACAAAACCCTGCCGGGGCCGTTGCGGCAAGCACCGGTCCCGCCGGCAACGGGCAGGCCGGCGTTTACAGCCAATACGTCACGACCCGGCGGGTTGAACAAACCACAGATGCTCTTGCTGATCGCCGTGTCGGCGCTGATACACGGCGGCGCGTGGTGGTTCTTCCATCAGGCGCGTCCTGAGCCACTGCCGACGCCGCCGGAAATCCCGGAAATGACCGTCGAGCTGACCAGCCCGACGCCTCCGGCCCCACCGACACC
>NZ_RCOA01000080.1:0-18908 GCF_004307585.1 Pseudomonas sp. Sample_20
CCGGCCTGCAACCGGTGCAACTGGGCGAGCGCATCCTGCGCGTCGAAACCGCCGTCACCGCCCTGCTTGCACGCCTGTTCTGACGCAACCGCGTCGGACAAAAGGCGTTACAGATTGCCATCACCCAGCCGATACAGCCCCTATAAGTCCAATCAAGTGGTCCGAAGGGAGTGGTCGCATGTACCGTTGGTTAGCCGAGAGTCTTGGAAACGTCAGCGTCAAACGCAAGCTGGGCATCGGTTTCGGCCTGGTGCTGTTGCTGACGCTGTTGATCACTTTCACCGGCTGGACCGGCATGAGCGGCATCATCAGCCGTGGCGACAAGCTCGGCTTCATTTCCAGCCTCAATGAGCTGACCAAAGACCTGCGCCTGGCGCGCATGGACTACGACATGCGTCGTGGTGAACAGGGTCCGGGCGCGGTCAATGAATTGCTCAGCAAACTCGAAAGCGGTCTGCAATCGGCACGCGGCATGATCGAGCAGCCATCCGATGTGGCGATGGTCGATCAACAGCTTGCTGCGGTCGCCGAATACAAACGCGCTTTCGGCGAAATGACCCAGGCCACCGTCCAGCGTGAAGACGCGCGCAGCAAGCTTGGCGCCAATGCCGATAATGCCGTGGCCAAGGTCGGCGAAGTCGAAAGTGCACTGCTGCAAGGTGACAGCGTTGCGCAGTACAACGCGGTGATCGAGCTGAGCAAACTGTTGCAGCAGGCGCGCTATCAGGTGCGCGGCTACACCTACAGCGGCAAGGCCGATGCCGAGCAACCGGCGCTGACCGCCATCGACAACGCCCTGAAAAACCTCGAAAGCCTGCCGACCCGAGTGCCAGAGCAGCACATCGCCAACCTGCAGCAGGCCACCGACTCGCTCAAGGCCTATCGCGCCGCCGTCGCTCAGTTCCGTGATTCACAGGTCAAGAACACCGCCGCACTGGCCAACATGTCGGCCCAGGGCGACATCCTGATCGCGGCCAGCAAGAAGCTCACCGAATCGCAAACCGTGGTGCGCGACACCGATGCCGCCCATGCCAAGAACATGCTGCTGATCGCCACTGCGCTGGCGCTGGCCTTCGGTCTGATTGCCGCTTGGGCGATCACCCGACAAATCATCATTCCGCTGACCCAGACCCTGAAGGTCGCCGAGCGCGTGGCCGCCGGCGACCTGACCCACAACCTGGTGTCCCTGCGTCGCGATGAACTCGGGCAATTGCAGCGCTCGATGCAAAGCATGACCCAGGGCCTGCGCGAGTTGATCGGCGGTATCAGCGACGGCGTCACGCAGATCGCCAGCGCCGCTGAAGAACTTTCGGCGGTGACCGAACAGACCAGCGCCGGGGTCAACAATCAGAAGGTCGAGACTGATCAGGTCGCCACCGCCATGAACGAGATGGCCGCCACCGTGCAGGAAGTCGCACGCAATGCTGAAGAAGCCTCAGAGGCCGCTGTCGCCGCTGACCAACAGGCCCGTGAAGGCGACAAGGTCGTCGGCGAAGCTATCGCGCAGATCGAGCGTCTGGCGGTCGAGGTCGGCCATTCCACCGAAGCCATGGGCGAGCTCAAGCGTGAAAGCGACAAGATCGGCAGCGTCCTCGACGTGATCAAGTCAGTGGCCCAGCAAACCAACCTGCTGGCCCTCAACGCCGCCATCGAAGCGGCCCGCGCCGGTGAAGCCGGACGTGGTTTCGCCGTGGTTGCCGACGAAGTGCGCAGCCTCGCCCAGCGCACGCAGAAGTCCACCGAAGAGATCGAAGAGCTGATCGTCGGTCTGCAAAACGGTACCCAGCAAGTGGCGACGATCATGGACAACAGCCGCAGCCTCACCGACAGCAGCGTCGAACTGACCCGGCGCGCCGGCGGCTCGCTCGAAAGCATCACCCGCACTGTGTCGGCGATCCAGGCAATGAACCAGCAGATCGCCGCCGCTGCCGAGCAGCAGAGCGCCGTGGCCGAAGAGATCAACCGCAGCGTGCTGAACGTGCGCGATGTGTCGGATCAGACCTCGGCGGCGAGCGAGGAGACTGCCGCATCCAGCGTTGAACTGGCGCGACTGGGCACGCATCTGCAGATGCTGGTAGGCCGTTTCAAAGTCTGAGTTGATGCACAACCTCGGTTCGCCTGTAACCGAGGTGATGCCATTCGCGAGCAGGCTCGCTCCCACAGGGAAACGCATTCCAAGGTGGGAGCGAGCCTGCTCGCGAAGGCAGCGGCGCGGTTTGCGCGTCGTAGGGAACGGGCGCGCCAATTCGGCGACGGATGCTTTGCACTGGTTTTAGGTTTGATCGGTGTTTGTTCGCAGCTCAACAGCGGACATAAAAAAACCCCGCTGAATCAGCGGGGTTTTCTCATCAGGCCGGCTGAGCCTGCAGGCTCACCGGTCGCAGCGGCAGCAACGGCGCATGCGGATCGGCTTTCACCGAAGCGCGCCAGGCGTCCAGCCACTCAGCGTGACCTTCGGCCCAGACCTGCTCGTGCAAACGTGCCAGTGCAACAGGGTCGCTGAGCAGTTGCAGGCGATCATGGTTGTTCAGCCCGGCCGGGCCGACCTTGATCGCGTGTCGCACGCGTTCCTGACGCAGCCACTCGATCGGCTCGGCCTGGCCGTGACGCGAGGTCGCCAGCGAGCACGCCAGGGCGTTCTGCTGAGGATCGACCACGGCGCGGACGAAGCCGTCGTTGAGGGCGTGATAACGGTTTTCGTGGGTGTACTGATCGGTTGCCAGCAAAGCCTGTGGCGGATTGTATTCCTCGGGGATGAGGAACAGGCTCTCGTCACGGGTCTTCAGGCCCAGGCCGACACGGCTGGAGATCACCGATACCGGGATCGACAGCATCAGCGAACCGACGATCGGCACCAGCCACCAGAGGAAGCTCGGGTTCAGCCAGATCACCAGCAGCGCCCACAAGAAGCCCAGCAACGTCTGCGGACCGTGACGCTTGACCGCTTCGCTCCACGGCGTCGAGTCGTCGTCACGCTGCGGCGAGTTCCAGGTCGCGGCCCAGCCGAGGAACGCGGCGAGGACGAAGCGGGTGTGGAAAATCATCCGCACCGGCGCCAGCAGCATGGAAAACAGCATCTCCAGCAGCATCGACAGGGTCACCTTGAACTTGCCGCCGAACTCTTTCGCGCCCTTGGCCCAGATCAGGATGATGCTCAACAGCTTCGGCAGGAACAGCAGCACGATGGTCGTCGAGAACAGCGCGATGGCCTTGTCCGGGTGCCATTGTGGCCACAGCGGATAGAGCTGGCGCGGTTCGAGGAAGTACTGCGGCTCCATCAGCGTGTTCACCGCCAGCAGCGCGGTCGACAACACCAGGAAGAAGAACCACAACGGCGCCGACAGGTAAGACATCACGCCGGTGAGGAACACCGCGCGGTGCACCGGGTGCATGCCCTTGACCAGGAACAGGCGGAAGTTCATCAGGTTGCCGTGGCACCAGCGCCGGTCACGCTTGAGCTCGTCCAGCAGGTTCGGCGGCAACTCTTCGTAACTGCCCGGCAGGTCGTAGGCAATCCACACGCCCCAGCCGGCACGGCGCATCAGCGCAGCTTCGACGAAGTCGTGGGACAGGATCGCACCGGAGAACGCGCCCTTGCCCGGCAACGGCGCCAAAGCGCAGTGGTCGATAAACGGCTTCATGCGGATGATCGCGTTGTGACCCCAGTAGTGGGATTCACCCAACTGCCAGAAGTGCAGGCCGGCGGTAAACAGCGGGCCGTACACGCGGGTCGCAAACTGCTGCATCCGCGCATACAGGGTGTCCATGCCCGACGCACGTGGCGCGGTCTGGATGATCCCGGCGTCCGGCGTGGCTTCCATCAGGCGCACCAGACTGGTCAGGCACTCGCCGCTCATCACCGAGTCGGCGTCGAGCACGACCATGTACTTGTAGTCACCGCCCCAACGACGGCAGAAGTCGTCGAGGTTGCCGCTCTTGCGTTTTACACGACGGCGACGACGGCGATAGAAGATCTTGCCGAAGCCCTTGGCCTCGCGGCAGACATCCAGCCAGGCCTGTTGCTCGGCGACGCAGATATCGGTGTCGTTACTGTCGCTGAGGACGAAAAAGTCGAAGCGATCCAGATCACCGGTGGCCGCTACCGATTCGAACGTCGCACGCAGACCGGCGAATACACGCGGCACGTCTTCGTTGCAGATCGGCATCACCAGCGCAGTACGCGCGTCTTTGGGAATCGGCTCGTTACCGGCGCTTTTCCCGGAGATACGGTATTTATCGTGGCCAGTGAGCAACTCAAGGAAGCCCATCAGTGCGGTCCAGAAACCGGCCGAGACCCAGCAGAACAGAATCCCGAACAGAATCAGGATGCTGGTTTGCAGCGCATACGGCAGCACTTGCGTGGCGGTTTGCAGCAGCGGCTGATGCAGGACTTCTTCCAGATCGACGAACGACCAGCCCTGGTACGGCATGATGCCTTTCATGTACCAGCCGGCAACGATGGTCTGACCGAGCATCAGCAGCAACAGAATGTAGCGGCGGATCGAACCGACGGTGCGCCAGCGCGCGGCCGGCAGGACATTGGCGTCCTTCGGCGGCTGCGGCGGGTTGGTGCGCCCGGTCAGACGGCGCCAGCCACGCACCAGGATATTGGTGCGCCATGGCTCTGGCACGACCTTGGTGCGGCGAATCGGCGGGGTCGCCTTGAGGCTGACCCGACCACTGGCGTCGAGCACCAGCATTTCCGCTTCAGCCAGTTCTTCGGCAGTGCTCAGGGTCAGACGCTTGCCCACCGAAGCCTGGGCGGCTTCGGCAGGGGCGTCGAATGTCGAGGACGACAGGCGTTCATGCAGCTCGCTGAACGACTGGCAACCCGCGAGTTCCGCGCGTTGCTCGTCGGTCATCGGCAGATGCGCCAGATACTCGGACAGAGTCTCTGGCTGTACTGGTGAATTACTCATCGGCAGGCAACTGATAGCTCCAGGTCTCGGTCAGGACTTCTTCAGTCGGCGCCGATTCCGGTGTGGCTGGGGCCGCGTCGGCAGCGACTGGCTGCTTGGCGTCTTTGTTGGCCTTGTCCTTGGCGTCGGCTGCAGGCTTGGCTTCAGCCTGTTTGGCTTCGGCGGCCTTGGCTTCCTTGTCGAGTTTTTCCTGTTGCTTGGCGGCAACCTTGTCAGCCTTGGCGACCGACGAATTGGACGCCGGCACCGATTTGCCCAGATCTGCGGTGACCACCGGCTGAACCAGAGCAGCGCGCATCTCGGTCGCTTTGCTCGGATCCTTGATCTTCATCCGCAGGGTCAAACGCCAGCCCTTGGTTTCCGGGTTGTAGCGCACGCTGTTCTCGACCAGTTCGGCGTTGTCACCGACGCTGACCTGACTGCGCACGTCGGCATCCGGCGTCAGTGCCGCCAGCGATGGGCCTTCGAAGTCGACCAGATAGGCCACGCTGCCATCGGGCTGACGGATCAGGTTCGATTGCTTGACGTCACCGGTCGAACGCAGGGTCTGTGCCACCCAGGCGCTGTCCGGCGCGTGGAGTGCTGCTTCGTCCATGGTCCAATGCATGCGGTAGGCGAAGTCCAGCGGCTGGCCTGGCTCCGGCATTTTTTCCGGGCTCCAGAACGCAACGATGTTGTCGTTGGTTTCGTCAGCGGTCGGAATCTCTACCAGATCGACAGTGCCCTTGCCCCACTCGCCCTTCGGCTCGATCCAGGCACTTGGGCGTTTGTCGTAGCGGTCGTCGAGGTCTTCGTAGTGGCTGAAGTCGCGGCCACGCTGCAGCAGACCGAAACCACGCGGGTTCTCGACGCTGAAGTTGCTCACGGCCAGATGTTTCGGGTTGTTCAGTGGGCGCCAGATCCACTCGCCGTTGCCGGCATGGATCGACAGACCGCTGGAGTCGTGCAGTTCACGACGGTAGTTGAGCACTTTCGACGGCTGGTTGGCGCCGAACAGGAACATGCTGGTCAGCGGCGCGATACCCAGTTTGCCAACCTTGTCACGCAGGAACATCTGCGCTTTGACGTCGACGATGGTGTCGCTGCCCGGACGCAGGATCAGACGGTAGGCACCAGTGGCACGCGGCGAGTCGAGCAGAGCAAAGATCACCAGGTGCTTGTCGCCCGGCTTGGGCTGCTGAATCCAGAACTCGCGGAAACGCGGGAACTCTTCACCCGACGGCAGCGCAGTATCGATCGCCAGACCACGGGCCGACAGACCATAGGTGTGGCCCTTGCCGACGACGCGGAAGTAGCTCGCGCCGAGCATGGTCATGATCTCGTCTTGCTTGTCGGCCTTGTTGATCGGGTACAGCACACGGAAACCGGCATAACCCAGTTGCTCGGTGGCTTTCGGATCGAATTTCAGGTCGCCGAAATCGAAGCGGCTCGGATCGTATTTGATCTCCGAGACGGTATTGGTGGTGATTTCGTTGATTTTCACCGGTGTATCGAAGTGCATACCCTGGTGATAGAAGGAGAGCTTGAACGGCGTCTTCTGATCGGCCCACTCAGCCTTTTCGGTGAGGAAGCGGATCTTCTGGTAGTCCGCGAACTTCATTTCGCGGAATTCGTTCGGCAGGTTGCTGCGCGGGGCTTCGAACTTCTGCCCGGCCAGCTCTTTGGCCTTGGCCGATACGTCGTCAAGATTGAACGCCCAAAGCTGACCGGCGCTGAGCAGGCACAGGAGCGCCGAACCCGCTACCAGAGCACTTCGCATGCGTTTGGCAGACATTTTTGCTGCATTACAGGGACTAACAATCACGAGCAACCCTCGCCGAAAACAGATCAATAAACCAACGGCCAGCTATCTTTATGCCAGGTTGGCGAGCAATGTTCCGACTCCGCCGGGGCAAAATGATTCCCCAATCGGATCCAGACAAGTCTCTACCTAAGTCAAAACGGATCAACGAATGTCGATCCCCGCAGCGCGCGATTATCTAGTAGCCCGGATGACAACGCATTAGGGGTAACAAAGTATTTATCGCGAAAACAGCCTAAAAACAGTCGAAATTGCCGAAAAACATGTTTCAGGCACTGTCAGGTCTGTAACAGGAAGGTTACCGGGCCATCGTTGACCAGGTGCACCTGCATATCGGCGCCGAATCTACCTGATGCCACAGTGCCATGCACCTGTTTCGCCTGACTCAATAAATAGTCGAACAATTCTTCACCCAGCGCCGGCGGTGCGGCCGTAGAAAAGCTCGGACGCAGGCCGCTTTTGGTGTCGGCGGCGAGAGTGAACTGAGAGACCAGCAGCAACCCGCCACCCACATCCGCCAGGGACAGATTCATCTTGCCCTCGGCGTCACTGAATACCCGATAGTTAAGCAGCTTATGCAGAAGTTTGTCGGCGCTGGTACGCGTGTCGTCGGGTTCTACCGCCACCAGCACCAGCAAGCCCTGATCGACCGCGCCGACTACCTCGCCGGCGACCTCTACCCGCGCGCCGCGTACGCGTTGCAACAGCGCCTTCATGCTTCTTCGAGCGGCAGGTCGAGCAGGCGCTGGGCCATTTTGCTCGCGGCGCGCACCAGCGCATCGGTGATGCCCGGCTCGGATGCGGCGTGGCCGGCGTCGCGGATCACCTGCAATTCGCTGTTCGGCCAGGCCTGGTGCAATTCCCAGGCGTTGTCGAGCGGGCAGATCACGTCGTAACGACCGTGAATGATCACGCCGGGCAGATGAGCGATCTTGCCCATGTCGCGAATCAGCTGGTTAGGTTCAAGGAAGGCATTGTTGGTGAAATAGTGACATTCGATCCGCGCAATCGACAGCGCGCGCTGCGGCTCGGAGAAACGATCGACCACCAGCGGGTTCGGGCGCAGGGTCGCGGTGCGCCCTTCCCAGGTCGACCACGCCTTCGCCGCATGCATCTGGGCGATCTGATCGTTGCCGGTCAGGCGTTTGTGGAAAGCGTTGAGCAGGTCGTCGCGCTCGTCCAGCGGGATCGGCGCGATGTAGTCCTGCCAGTAATCGGGGAACAGACGGCTGGCGCCGGCCTGATAGAACCATTCGATTTCCTGCGGACGGCACAGGAAAATCCCGCGCAGAATCAGACCATGGACCCGCTCCGGGTGGGTTTGCGCGTAGGCCAGCGCCAGGGTCGAACCCCAGGAGCCGCCGAACAACACCCATTTTTCAATGCCCAGGTGTTTGCGGATGCGCTCCAGGTCCTCGACCAGATCCCAGGTGGTGTTGTTTTCCAGGCTGGCGTGCGGGGTGGAACGACCGCAGCCGCGCTGGTCGAAGGTGACAATGCGATACAGATTCGGATCGAAATAGCGCCGGCTCTGGGCGTCACAGCCGGCGCCGGGGCCACCGTGGATGAACACCACCGGTAAACCCTCCGGCGAGCCGCTTTCATCGACGTACAGCGTATGGGTGTCATCGACAGCCAGATCGTGCCGGGCGTGGGGTTTGATCTGCGGAAACAAAGTCTGCATTGCGCGCTCCGTAAGGGGTCGAGGTCATCCCTGGGGGGACTCGTATTATTCTGCCGTTGGGCATCATAAACCCGATTTGCGTCAATGAGCATGCTCCGGGGCCTGATCGTTCCCACGCTCTGCGTGGGAACGCCTCTTGGGACGCTCCGCGTCCAGTGACGCGGAGCGTCACGGGCTGCATTCCCACGCAGAGCGTGGGAACGATCAAAACGCGGTGTGTCATTCGGCCTGGTTGTCGGCTGAACGGACGCCTTCGCGAGCAGGCTCGCTCCCACAGCGGTTAGGCGCTGTAGTGAGATTTTGCCCAGACCAGATAGCCCTGCAGCAATTCCCTGAGCACCACCCGCGTCGGTTCGGCGAGGTCGGCGCGGTAGCGGAACGGTTCGAACTCTTCCATGTAGGTGGACTGGCACAGTTCCAGCTGCACGGCGTGGATGTTCTGCGCCGGGTCGCCGTACTGGCGGGTGATGTGCCCGCCTTTGAAGCGACCGTTGAGCACATGAGTAAACTGCTCGTGCCGCGCGCAGATCACTTCCAGTTCAGCAGCCAGTTGCGGATCACAACTGGCGCCATTGAAGGTGCCGAGGTTGAAGTCCGGCAGTTTGCCGTCGAACAGGTGCGGGATGATCGAGCGGATCGAGTGCGCATCGAACAACAGCGCGTAGCCGAATTCGGCTTTCAATCGCGCCAGCTCTTGCTGCAAGGTGCGGTGATACGGCGTCCAGATCTGCTCCAGGTAAGTCGCGCGCTCCTCTTTCGACGGTTCCAGACCTTGCTGAAACAACGGAATGCCGTCGAACAACGTCGCCGGATACAACCCGGTGGTCGCCCCGGCATACAACGGCTTGTCGTCGGACGGCCGGTTGAGGTCAATGACGAAACGCGAATACTCAGCCGCCAGGGTACTCGCGCCCAGTTCCTCGGCAAAATCGTAGAGCTGCGGGATATGCCAGTCGGTGTCCGGCAAACTCTTCGCGGCGGGGATCAACCCGGCTTCGACAGCCGGGGTCAGACGCACGCCAGCGTGGGGCATGCTGATCAGCAGCGGCACGCGGCCTTGTTTGAAATTCAGTACCTTGTCCACAACCGTTCTCCTACAGATTCGATTCGACGCCGTGACGCACGACGCGCTTGTCCAGATCGCCACCGAGCCAATAGGCCAGATCCGCCGGACGCTCGATGTCCCACGCCACGAAATCAGCGACCTTGCCGACCTCCAGCGAGCCGTGGGTCTGCGCCATGCCCAGCGCCTGCGCGGCATGAAGGGTCGCCCCGGCCAGAGCTTCTTCCGGGGTCATGCGGAAACAGGTGCAGGCCATGTTCAGCATCAGACGCAACGACAGCGCCGGCGAGGTGCCGGGGTTGAGGTCGCTGGCGATGGCGATTTTCACCTTGTGCTTGCGCAGCGCTTCCATCGGCGGCAACTGGGTTTCGCGCAAGAAGTAGAACGCGCCTGGCAGCAGTACGGCGACGGTGTCGGCGGCGGCCATGGCGATGGCATCGTCCTCGTCCATGAACTCCAGATGATCGGCGGACAAGGCTTTGTAGCGCGCGGCGAGGCTGGAGCCGTGCAGCGAGGACAACTGCTCGGCGTGCAGCTTTACCGGCAGTCCGAGTTGTTGCGCGGCGACGAACACCCGCTCGACCTGCTCCGGCGAAAACGCCAGGTATTCGCAGAACGCATCCACGGCATCGACCAGACCTTCGGCGGCAAGGGCCGGGAGCATCTGCTCGCAGACCAGATCGATGTAGTCGTCGGCGCGATCCTTGTACTCCGGCGGCAACGCGTGCGCCGCCAGGCAAGTGCTGCGGACGCTGATCGGCAGCTCTTCGGCCAGGCGCCGGATGACCCGCAGCAGCTTGCGCTCGTTGGCCAGATCGAGACCGTAGCCGGATTTCATTTCCACCGTAGTCACGCCGTCGCGCATCAGGCTTTTCAGGCGTTTGGCGGCGCTGGCGAACAGCTCGTCCTCAGTGGCTTCGCGAGTGGCGCGCACGGTGCTGGCGATGCCGCCGCCCTGCGCGGCGATCTCGGCATAGCTGACGCCTTGCAGACGCTGCTCGAACTCACCGCTGCGGTTGCCGCCGAACACGGTGTGGGTGTGGCAGTCGATCAGACCGGGGGTGACCCACGCACCCTGCAAATCATTGACCGCCGGGTATTCGCCGGACGGCAATTGAGTGCGCGGGCCGATCCACTCGATCAGCGTGCCGGACGTCACGATCGCGGCATCCTCGATGATCGAATAGGCGCCGTTGGCCATGGTTGCGACGTGGCAGTGTTGCCAGAGGGTTTTCATCCCGGTTCCTCTTATAGTGATCGTTCCCACGCTCTGCGTGGGAATGCAGCCCGTGACGCTCCGCGTCACTGGACGCGGAGCGTCCCTTGAGGCATTCCCACGCAGAGCGTGGGAACGATCAGTGGGTAGGGTTAAAGGCTCGGCAAAAGCTTCGCCGGCACCAGCTCGGTCAAGCACCGCGACGCCAGCAATTGCGTCGCCGCATTGATGTCCGGCGCAAAGAAGCGGTCCTTTTCATAGAACGGCACTTCCTTGCGCAAAATCGCCCGCGCCTGTTCCAGCTTCGGCGAGGTCTTCAGACCGTTGCGCAGATCCAGGCCCTGCACTGCCGCCAGCCATTCCACGGCGAGAATGCCGCGAGTGTTCTCAGCCATTTCCCACAGCCGCTTGCCGGCGGCCGGGGCCATCGACACGTGGTCTTCCTGGTTGGCCGAGGTCGGCAGGCTGTCCACCGAATGCGGGTGGGACAACGCTTTGTTTTCGCTGGCCAACGCCGCAGCGGTGACCTGGGCGATCATGAAACCGGAGTTCACCCCGCCATTGGCCACCAGGAACGGCGGCAGTTGCGACATGTGCTTGTCCATCATCAGCGAGATGCGCCGCTCGCTCAGCGAGCCGATTTCAGCGATGGCCAGGGCCATGTTGTCAGCGGCCATGGCCACCGGTTCGGCGTGGAAGTTGCCGCCGGAAATCACGTCGCCTTCAGCGGCGAATACCAGCGGGTTGTCGGAAACCGCGTTGGCTTCCACTGCCAGCACATCAGCGGCCTGACGGAACTGGGTCAGGCAGGCGCCCATGACTTGTGGCTGGCAGCGCAGCGAGTACGGGTCCTGGACCTTGTCGCAATTCTGGTGCGAGGCGGAGACTTCGCTGCGCTCACCGAGCAGATCGCGGTAGGCCGCAGCTGCATCGATCTGCCCTTTCTGCCCACGTGCGGCATGAATGCGCGCGTCGAACGGCGAGCGCGAACCGAGCACGGCTTCAACAGTAAGACTGCCCAGCGCCACTGCACCGGCAAACAGGTCTTCGCCTTCGAACAAACCGCGCAGGGCAAACGCCGTGGAAACCTGGGTACCGTTGAGCAGCGCCAGACCTTCTTTAGCCGCTAACGTCAGCGGCGCCAGGCCGGCGACTTTCAGCGCTTCGGTGGCCTCAAGCCATTCGCCCTTGTAGCGGGCCTTGCCCTCGCCCAGCAGCACCAGCGACATGTGCGCCAACGGCGCCAGATCCCCCGACGCACCGACCGAACCTTTCAACGGAATATGCGGATAGACCTCGGCATTGATCAGCGCGATCAGCGCATCGATCACCTGCCGACGGATCCCGGAAAAACCACGGCTGAGACTGTTGACCTTGAGCACCATGATCAGTCGCACCAGCTCATCGCTGATCGGCTGGCCGACCCCGGCCGCGTGCGAGAGCACCAGCGAACGCTGCAGGTTTTCCAGGTCTTCACTGGCGATGCGCGTCGAGGCCAGCAGACCGAAACCGGTGTTGATGCCGTAGGCGGTGCGGTTCTCGGCAAGGATCTGCTCGACGCAGGCGACGCTGGCCTCGATCTGCGCGCTGGCGCTGTTGTCGAGGGTCAGTGTGACCGGGTTCTGATAGACGTCACGCAGTTGGGCCAGGCTCAGTTGGCCGGGGATCAGATTCAGCGCAGTCATTAAAATGCTCCTGTCAGGCATTGTTATTAACTACCAGTCGCTCCGGAGCATTCCGTTATCCGTCGTTTCTCGTCTTGTGAACGATCCACGCCTTGGCACGCTGGTATGGGTAGTTGTCAGTGCAAATTCGGTAGAACGTTGTGCGGCAGATTCGGGTCTTTCAGCACGGTCGCAGCGGCAGCGATATCCGGCGCCAGCCAGCGATCCTGATCGTAGGCGGGGACCGTTTCGCGCAGCAGTTTCCACGCGCAGTCAGTGCCCACGCCAAAGCGCTGTTCCTTGAGGAATTCAAACGCCTGCGCCGCCAGCAGGTATTCAATCGCGAGGATCTGCGTGCAGTTTTCCAGCGCGCGATGCAGCTTCAGCGCGGCGTTGGTGCCCATGCTCAGGTGATCTTCCTGCAGGCCCGAGGTGATGTAGTTGTCGAGCACCGCCGGTTGCGCCAATTGGCGGTTTTCCGCACACAGTGATGCGGCGACGTATTGCACGATCATCATCCCCGAGTTGACCCCGGGATTGGCCACCAGAAACGCCGGCAGACCGCTGACGTGCGGATTGACCAAACGGTCCAGACGACGCTCGGCAATCGAGCCGATTTCGGCCATGGCAATCGCCAGCAGATCCGCAGCCATCGCCACGGATTGACCGTGGGGGTTGGCCTGCGACATCACCCGGAAATTGTCCGGGGTGCCGAGCAGTAACGGGTTGTCGGTGCAGCCGTTGAGTTCGGCTTCGACCTGTTTGATCGCATGCTTCAGTTGATCACGGGCGGCGCCGTGGACCTGCGGGATCGAACGAATGCTCAGCGCATCCTGAGTGCGAATGCCTTTGCTCGCAGCGATCACTTCGCTGCCATCGAGCAAGGCGCGCAGGTTGTTGCCGACCTGCTGCATGCCCTGGTGCGGTTTCAGCGCGATGATTTCCGCATCGAACGCATCGATCTGACCGCGCTGGGCTTCGAAACTCATCGCACCAATGACATCGGCCCATTGCAACAGCCGCGTAGCGTCGGCAATCGCCAGGCAACTGAGGCCGGTCATGCACGGCGTGCCGTTGACCAGACACAAGCCATCCTTCGCACCGAGTTGCACTGGTTGCAGGCCTTCTTCGGCCAACGCCTGTTGCGCCGAGGTGATCTGCCCGCGATAGCTGACATTACCGACGCCGAGCAGCGCGATGCCGATGTGCGCCATGTGCGTCAGGTAGCCCACCGAACCCTGCGACGGCACCTGCGGAGTGATGCCGCGATTGAGCAGCGCCAGCAGCCCTTCGACCACGCGCCGATGCAGGCCGGATTTGCCGTGGCTGTAGTTGTGGATCGCAGCGCAGATGATTGCGCGGGTCTGCTCGTCGCTGAGCACCGGGCCGACACCGCAGGCATGGCTGAGCAAGGTGTTGCGCGAGAGTTGGCTGAGCTGTTCGTCCTGCAGCGAGACGTTGGACAGACCGCCCAGACCGGTGTTGACGCCATAGGCGCGCTCGCCGCTGGCGACGATGCGCTGAACGATGGCCTGAGCGTTGTCGATGCGCGCCCAGGTGTCGCTGGACAGATCCAGCGGCGCACCGTGACGGGCGACAGCGACCACGTCCTGCCAACGCAGAGGGCTGCCTGTGATAACGATTTTTTCAGCCTGGGACATCTAAAACCTCATACCAATTCTGTTGATGCCGGTAACCCTGTGGTGAGGGGATTTATCCCCGTTCGGCTGCGAAGCAGTCGTAAAACCGGCCACCGCGGTCTGTCTGACAGATTTGCGGGCATGGTTTGGGGCGGCTTCGCCACCCAACGGGGATAAATCCCCTCACCACAACGGCCACTCAGCGTCACACCACCGCCGCCCGCCGCTGTACGAACCGGTCGACATACTCATCCGCCGGCGAATGCAGGATCTCTCTTGGCGTACCCACCTGGATCAACCGGCCATCCTTGAGAATCGCGATGCGATTGCCGATGCGCACGGCTTCGTCGAGGTCGTGGGTGATGAAGACGATGGTTTTGTGCAGGGTCTTTTGCAGTTCCAGCAACTGGTCCTGCATTTCGGCGCGGATCAGCGGGTCCAGCGCACTGAACGCTTCGTCCATCAGAATGATGTCGGTGTCCGCCGCCAACGCACGGGCGAGGCCGACGCGCTGACGCATGCCGCCGGAGAGCTGGTGCGGGTATTTGTTTTCGTAGCCTTTGAGGCCGACGGTGTTGATCCAGTGCAGCGCGCGTTCGGCGCAGACCGGCTTGCTCTCGCCGCGCACTTTCAGGCCGTAGGCGACGTTATCAAGCACGGTCTTGTGCGGCAGCAGGCCAAAGCTCTGGAACACCATGCTGATCTTGTGCCGACGAAATTCGCGCAGGGCTTCCATGTCGTACTGCAGGATGTCCTCGCCATCGACCAGAATCGCCCCGCTGGTGGGGTCGATCAGGCGATTGAAGTGCCGTACCAGGGTGGATTTGCCCGAGCCGGACAGGCCCATGATCACAAAGATTTCGCCGGTGCCGATGCTCAGCGACAAGTCGTTCACGCCGACCACGCAACCGGTTTCGCTGAGCACCTGATCCTTGCTCTTGCCCTGGCCGACCATGGCCAGCGCATCCTTGGCGCGGTTGCCGAAAATCTTGAAGACGTTGCGCACTTCGATCTTGCTCACGCTTGCGTTGCTCATTTGCTCACCTCATGGCGTGGCCGACCGTACGCTTGAGTGATGCGGTCGATGACCACCGCGAGAATCACGATCGCCAGGCCGGCTTCGAGGCCACGGCCGACGTTAAGGGTCTGAATCCCCACCAGCACGTCTTCACCGAGGCCACGGGCGCCGATCATCGAGGCGATCACCACCATCGACAGGGCCATCATCGTCGTCTGGTTGATCCCGGCCATGATGCTTGGCAGCGCCAGCGGCAGTTGCACGCCGAACAGTTGCTGCCAGCGGTTGGCGCCGAAGGCATTGATCGCTTCCATGACTTCGCCGTCGACTTGGCGAATACCAAGGTCGGTCAGGCGAATCAGCGGGGGCGCGGCGTAGATCACCGTGGCGAAAATCGCCGGCACCTTGCCCAGGCCGAACAGCATCAGCACCGGAATCAGGTAAACGAAACTCGGCATGGTCTGCATGATGTCGAGCAGCGGCATCAGCACCGAACGCAGGCGATTGCTACGCGCCGAGAGAATCCCCAGCGGGATGCCGATCAGCACCGAAATGATCGTCGCGACCATCATCAGCGCCAGGGTCTGCATGAGCTTGTCCCATAGGCCAACGGCGCCGACGAGGAACAGCAGACCGACAATGACTGCCGTGGTCACGACTTTGCGCGTGGCGTGCCAGGCGATGACACCGACGATTGCCAGCATCAACCACCACGGCGCCGCACGCAGCAGACCCTCGAGACTGACGATGGCCCACAGCAGCGTGTCGGAGATGTGCCGGAACACGTCGCCGTAATTGGTCACTAGCGAATCGACCCAACCGTTGACCCAGTCGGCGATGGAAAAGGTAAAGCTTTCGGGAAACATAAGGGACTCTCAATCAAGGGGTTGCGATCAAGCGTCCGGCTGCCGTGCTGGCAGCCGGGAAACCTGACCTACAAGGCCGCGTCGATTTTCTTGGCTGCGTCGTCGCTCACCCATGCGTGCCAGACTTCAGGATGTTCCTTGAGGAAGATTTTCGCCAGTTTTGCCGACTCGATACGTTCCTTGGCCATGCGCCCGAGGTTCTGATTAAGCAGGTCGATAGGCAGGTTGACTTTCTCCAGCACGGCGACCAGTTCCGGAGCTTCGTCGTGGAAGGTTTTCGACAGGCCGACCTTGATGCTCACGGTCTTGTCGACGCCGGGTTTCTCTTCCAGTTTGACTGCATCGATCTGGCCCATCAGCGGCGTCGGCGACCAGTAGTAGAAGAGGATCGGCTCGCCACGCTTGTAGCTCGACAGCACCGCCGCATCCAGCGCAGGTCCTGTGCCTGGGCGGAAGTTGGTGTAGCTGTTTTCCAGGCCATAACTCTTGAGCATTTCGCTGTTGTCGAGCTCGCAGGTCCAGCCGGCCGGGCAGTTATAGAAGCGGCCCTTGGACGGCTCTTCGGCGTCCTTGAATACGGCGGAATACTTGCCCAGATCAGCGATGTTTTTCAGGTCCGGGGCTTTTGCCTCGAGCTTGCGCTTGGCGTCGCCTTCGATCACGTAACGCGGCACGTACCAGCCTTCGACAGCGCCCACCACCGGTGCACCGACGCCAACGACCTTGCCGGCCTTCTCGGCCTTGTTCCAGACCTCGCTGCGGCCGACCCACTCTTCGGCAAACACTTGAATATCGTTACTGCTCAGGGCGTTTTCCATGGTGATGGAATTGCCCGGCAGGCTGTCGGTCTTGCAGCCGTAACCTTTCTCCAGCACCACTTGCAGCACGTCGGTCAGGAGCATGCCGCTTTCCCAGTTCAGCCCGGCGAATTTCACCGGTTTGCCCGATTCGCACCAGCCGGCGGCTTGCGTCGCACCGGCACTGGCCAACAGGCCCATGGACAGCAATGTGGTCAGCAGGGTCTTGTTCGATTTCATTGTCGTGACGCTCCTAATCATGAATGGGCTTACGGCAGTTCAAGAGGCATCCAGCCTGGTCCACGTCCAGATCAGGCCTGCGCCGCAGCGCGACCGGCCCCGCTCGTTTTTGCTTGTTGGGTGCTGTTCTGCTCGACCGGCAGAATCAGGCGATCGGGCACTGCGCTGTGCCATTTCTTTGCGCAGAAGTAATAGACGGCGGCCGGGAGAATCAGGCCGATGACCCAGGAAATGTCCACATCACCGAGGGCGGCCACCAGCGGCCCGGTGTAGAACTTGGTCGAGATGAATGGCAGCTGCACCAGCACGCCGAACACGTAGACGCTGATACCGAGCAGGTTCCAGCGGCCGTAGCGGCCGTTCGGATCGGCCAGCGCCGGCACGTCGTAACGCTCGCGGGTGATGCAGTAGTAGTCGACCAGATTGATCGCGCTCCACGGGGTGAAGAAGGCGAGCAGAAACAGGATGAACGACTTGAACGCACCGAGGAACGAGTGCTGCCCGAGCAGGGCAATCAGCGTCGCCGCGCCGACGATGAACAGCACGAAGATCAGCCGCTGCATGCGAGTAACCGTCAAGTGTCCTTTGAACCCGCTGATGATGGTGGCGATGCACATGAAGCTGCCGTAGGAGTTCAGCGTCGAGATGGTCACTTTGCCGAACGCGATGCTGAAATACAGCAGCGCGGCGGTGGCGCCGGTACCGCCGAGCCCGACGATGTAGGCGACTTCATGGCCAGCGAATTGACCGTTGGCTGAAGCGGCGGCAAACACACCGAGGATCATCGCCACCTGCGCGCCGATCACCGAGCCGGCACCGGCGGCGAAAAAAGTTTTCACCGATGAAGTGGCGCTCGGCAGGTAACGCGAGTAGTCCGCTACATACGGGCCGAAAGCGATCTGCCAGGACGCCGCCAGCGACACCGCCAGCAGAAAGCTGCTCCAGCTGAAGTGGCGGATTTGCAGGAGCGCACCGACGTCGGTCTGGCTCATCAGCCGCCAGAACAGGAACACAAAAGCGATCACGCCAATCACGCTGGCGACGCGGCCGATCCAGTGGATCACCCGATAGCCGAGCACTGTGACCAGCACGATGACACTGGCGAAAATCAGGATGCCAACACTGTCGCTGACACCGAACAACTGCCCCAGCGCCTGCCCGGACAGCACCGTTCCGGTGGCGGTGAAACCCAGGTACATCAGGCATACCAGCACGATCGGAATCGCAGCGCCATAAACGCCGAATTGCACACGACTGGAGATCATCTGCGGCAAGCCCAGTTTCGGCCCTTGCGCGGCATGCAGCGCCATCACACCACCGCCGAGCAGTTGGCCGATCAACAGACCGATCAACGACCAGAACACATCACCGCCGAGCACCACGGCCAAGGCCCCAGTGACGATCGCGGTGATCTGCAGGTTGGCGCCCATCCACAGGGTGAACTGACTGAACAGACGACCGTGTCTTTCCGCTTCCGGGATGTAGTCGATCGAACGCCTTTCGATCAACGGTGTACTGCCTGCACGTTCGTTGTTAACCGCCATGATTCAACCTCTGTGGATTGCTATTCGGGTTCACTGAAATTCCTCTGTGGGAGCGAGCCTGCTCGCGAATCGGGTGTATCAGGCACAGCAGTAGCGACTGACACGACGCCTTCGCGAGCAGGCTCGCTCCCACATAAACCAGAGCGTGTTACCCGCCAGTGATCATCGGCAGATTCAGCCCCTGCTCTTTCGCACAGTCGATGGCAATCTGGTAACCGGCATCGGCATGGCGCATGACGCCAGTCGCCGGGTCGTTGTGCAGCACACGAGCAATGCGCTCGGCAGCCTCATCGGTACCGTCGCAGACGATCACCATCCCCGAATGCTGCGAGAAGCCCATGCCGACGCCGCCGCCGTGGTGCAAGGAGACCCAGGTCGCGCCGCTGGCGGTGTTCAGCAGTGCGTTGAGCAGCGGCCAGTCGGAGACGGCGTCGGAACCGTCCTGCATCGATTCGG
>NZ_RCOA01000071.1:0-133150 GCF_004307585.1 Pseudomonas sp. Sample_20
ATGTTGACCTGCTCCGTACACCCACTGCCCTACCGCGCCAACCCCGCCGACTATTTCGCGGCCATTCGCAACGCACCCGGCGCCGTGCTGCTCGACAGCGGCCGGCCGAGCGCTGAACGCGGCCGTTATGACTTGCTCAGCGCCTGGCCGCTGGAACAACTGGCGGTGTTGCCGGACGAGAGCGGCGCGCATTTCCTCCAGCGCCTGCGTGACCACCTCAGCCGCTTGGGCGAAGCGCAGTTGCCCGCCGGGTACGAATTGCCGTTCGCCGGCGGACTGATCGGTTATCTGAGCTACGACTTCGGCCGGCATCTGGAAAACCTGCCGAGTCAGGCGCTGGATGACCTGCAACTGCCCGATGCGCGTTTTGGCCTGTACGACTGGGCGCTGATCAGTGATCACCACGCGCAAACCAGCCAATTGGTCTTTCATCCATCGCTTGTCGACAGTGAACGGCAGCGATTGGTCGCGCTGTTCACTCAGCCTCAAGTTGACGCGCTGGCGCCCTTCAAACTGAACGCCCCGATGGCCGCTGACCTCTCGGCCGACGACTACCGTCAGGCCTTCGAGCGTATTCAGGACTACATCCAGGCCGGCGACTGCTATCAGGTCAACTTCGCGCAACGCTTTCGTGCTGAATGCCAGGGCGATCCGTGGCTGGCTTACTGCGCTTTGCGTCAGGCCTGCCCGACGCCGTTCTCCGGGTTCCAGAGCCTGCCCGATGGCGGCGCGGTGCTGAGCCTGTCACCGGAACGTTTCGTCAGAGTCAGCCAGCGTCAGGTTGAAACCCGTCCGATCAAGGGCACCCGCCCTCGCGGCCTGACCCCAGCCGAGGACGCGGCCAACGCCGCCGAACTCTTGGCGAGCCCCAAGGACCGCGCAGAAAACCTGATGATCGTCGACCTGCTGCGCAACGACCTCGGGCGCACCTGCCGCATCGGCTCGGTGCGGGTGCCGGAGTTGTTCAGTCTGGAAAGCTATCCGAATGTGCATCACCTGGTCAGCAGCGTGACCGGTGAACTGGCGGCGGATCGTGATGCGCTGGACCTGATCGCTGGCAGCTTCCCCGGCGGCTCGATCACCGGCGCACCAAAGATTCGGGCGATGCAGATCATCGACGAGCTGGAACCGACGCGGCGCGGTCTGTATTGCGGCTCGTTACTGTATCTGGACGTGCGCGGCGAGATGGACAGCTCCATCGCCATTCGCAGTCTGCTGGTCAAGGATGGTCAGGTGTGCTGCTGGGGCGGCGGCGGGATCGTCGCCGATTCGGACTGGCAGGCGGAGTATCAGGAGTCGATGACCAAAGTGCGGATCCTGCTCGATACCCTGCAAAACCTCTGAAGCACCGCGAGCAGCCTCCCACACCGATCGTTCCCACGCTCCTGCGTGGGAATGCAGCCCGGGACGCTCCGCGTCCCATCCAAAGCCGAACGCGGAGCGTCCGTTGAGGCATTCCCACGCAGAGCGTGGGAACGATCATCAGGTAGCCAGGCTTACAGGCTGAGATCGCGGTTTGAGGCTTTGAGGAATTCCTGCTTCAGCTCTTCAAACGTATGCACCGCCGGGAACTGCGGAAACTCGCGAATCACGTTGTCCGGCGCGTGAAACAGAATCCCTGCGTCCGCCTCGCCGAGCATGGTCGTGTCGTTGTACGAATCACCCGCCGCGATCACCCGGTAGTACAGGCTCTTGAACGCCAGCACCGACTGGCGCTTGGGATCTTTCTGGCGCAGTTGATAGCCCGTCACCCGACCGCTTTCGTCAGTGATCAAGCGGTGGCAAAGCAGAGTCGGGAAGCCCAGCTGGCGCATCAACGGCTGCGAGAATTCATAAAAGGTGTCCGAGAGAATCACCACCTGGAAACGCTCGCGCAGCCAGTTGACGAACTCCACCGCACCATCCAGCGGTTTCAGCGTGGCGATCACTTCCTGAATGTCCGAGAGCTTGAGGCCGTGCTCGTCGAGGATGCGCAAACGCTGCTTCATCAATACGTCGTAATCGGGAATGTCCCGGGTGGTGGCCTTGAGGGAGTCGATTCCGGTTTTTTCGGCGAAGGCGATCCAGATTTCCGGTACCAGTACCCCTTCAAGATCCAGGCAAGCAATTTCCACAAGACACTCCCGTTTGTAGTGATTATTTGAGTCAAGCGAGGCCGAACTCTAGCGTCTGCACCAGACGCGCGCAACGCAGAGGACGCCCCGGCCCCGGCAGCTTTTTGTTACCATCGGCCCCCTATAGAGCGCCCGAGCGCCATTGACCTGTAGGAAGCCGCCCTGATGAGCCCAACGTTTGACGTCGTGGAACTCGCCACGACCTATGCCAACAAATCCGCCCAGGACATTCTCAAACTCGCCTTCGCCGAGTTCGGCGATGACTTGTGGATATCTTTCAGCGGCGCCGAGGACGTGGTGCTGGTGGACATGGCGTGGAAGCTGAACAAGAACGTCAAAGTGTTCAGCCTCGACACCGGCCGCCTGCATCCGGAGACCTACCGTTTCATCGAGCAGGTGCGCGAGCACTACAAGATCGATATTGAAATCGTCTCGCCGGACTACACGAAACTCGAACCGTTCGTGAAGGAAAAAGGCCTGTTCAGTTTCTACAAGGACGGCCACGGCGAATGCTGCGGCATCCGCAAGATCGAGCCGCTGCGCCGTAAGCTGTCCGACGTCAAAGCCTGGGCCACCGGCCAGCGCCGCGACCAGAGCCCGGGCACCCGCAGCGCTGTGGCGGTGCTGGAAATCGACACGGCGTTCTCGACACCGGAACGCACACTGTACAAGTTCAACCCGTTGGCGCAGATGACCAGCGAGGAGATCTGGGGTTACATCCGCATGCTCGAACTGCCCTACAACAGCCTGCACGAGCGCGGTTTCATCAGCATCGGCTGCGAACCCTGCACCCGCCCAGTGCTGCCGAACCAGCACGAGCGTGAAGGCCGCTGGTGGTGGGAAGAAGCCACGCAGAAAGAATGCGGGTTGCATGCGGGGAATATCATCAGCAAGAGCAAGGTTTGATCATTTGCTGAAATGAGTTCCCCTGTGGGAGCGAGCCTGCTCGCGAAAGCGCACTTCCAGTCAACGTTTCAGTTGCCTGATCCACCGCATTCGCGAGCAGGCTCGCTCCCACATTGATATGTGTCAGGCACACAAAAGGTGTACACAAGGTTGTCACCATCGGTGCCATTTATGTGTGCACTTTCAGTTCTTACGCCCTGAAAAGTTACACTCCCCAGCAGAATCCCCATCTGCTTGCCCCTCTGCAACTCCCTCCCCTGAAAAAAATTCCTGTCCAATCGATCAATTTATATCGCCGGTTTTTCAGCCACTTATGCCGCATTGATAACTATTCGAAATGAGCCCTGCCGCTTATAGATTGGCAACTGGCACAAATCTGGCTTTATCGCATACATGTTTTGTATACAAAACTGCAAAACATGCACACTTTCGATCCGCAAGCCTGAAGCGCCCTATCCCGTACAGGCTGCAGATGCCCCGTAACCAGTGATGTTTTCACCGCCGCGACGAAGATTTGTCGAGCCTGAGCGCTCATGCACAGTCATCGCGGTGGCGAACGTCAGGAGCCTGCCGGAATGCGTACAAGTCTTTCAAATAACATCGCGCTGAATCTGCCCTCCGCCACGCTCGATCAACCGTTGCCCGATGACGGACTGAGCGAGCCGCTGCAACTGAGCCCGCGTCTGCACAACAGCGATCTGGCGCCGACCAAAGCCGAAGGCCGGCGCTGGGGCCAGTACAGCATCTTCGCCCTGTGGACGAATGATGTGCACAACATCGCCAACTACTCGTTCGCCATCGGCCTGTATGCGTTGGGCCTGGGCGGCTGGCAGATTCTGTTGTCGCTGGGGATTGGCGCGGCGCTGGTGTACTTCTTCATGAACCTGTCCGGGTACATGGGGCAGAAAACCGGGGTGCCGTTTCCGGTGATCAGCCGGATCAGTTTCGGCATTCACGGTGCGCAAATTCCTGCATTGATCAGGGCGGTTATCGCCATCGCCTGGTTCGGTATTCAGACGTATCTCGCCTCAGTGGTATTCCGCGTCTTGCTGACTGCCGTGCATCCGGGCTTTGCCGAATACGATCACAACTCGATTCTCGGCCTGTCGACTCTGGGCTGGGTGTGCTTCGTTGCCATCTGGCTGGTGCAACTGGCGATCCTTGCCTACGGCATGGAGATGGTGCGCCGTTACGAGGCATTTGCCGGGCCGGTGATTCTGCTGACCGTTGCTGCCCTCGCCGGGTGGATGTACTTCCAGGCCAACGCGACCATTGCCTGGTCGATCCGCGAGCCGCTGACCGGTGGCGAGATGTGGCGCAACATCTTTGCCGGCGGCGCGTTGTGGCTGGCGATCTACGGCACGCTGATTCTCAATTTCTGCGACTTCGCCCGTTCTTCGCCGTGCCGCAAGACTATCAAGGTGGGAAATTTCTGGGGTTTGCCGGTGAACATTCTGGTATTCGCCGCGATTACCGTGCTGCTGTGTGGCGCGCAGTTTCAGATCAACGGGCGAATCATCGAAAGCCCGACCGAAATCATCGCCTCGATCCCCAACACATTCTTTCTGGTGCTCGGCTGCCTGGCTTTTCTGATCGTCACCGTCGCGGTGAACATCATGGCCAACTTCGTCGCCCCGGCGTTCGTCCTCAGCAACCTGGCGCCGAAGTACCTGACCTTCCGCCGCGCCGGATTGATCAGCGCGACCATCGCCGTGCTGATCCTGCCGTGGAACCTCTACAACAGCCCGCTGGTGATCGTGTATTTCCTGTCGGGCCTCGGCGCCCTGCTCGGCCCGTTGTACGGGGTGATCATGGTCGACTACTGGCTGATCCGCAAAGGCCGGATCAACGTGCCGCAGCTCTACAGCGAACACCCCAACGGCGCTTATTACTACAGCCGTGGCATCAATTTCCGCGCGGTGGCGGCGTTTATTCCGGCAGCGCTGATCGCCATCGTCCTGGCGCTGGTGCCCGGTTTCCACAGTGTTTCGCCGTTCTCCTGGCTCATCGGTGCCGGTATCGCCGGCATGCTTTACCTGATCATCGCCAAACGCCAGACGCATTACGCCGAAGTCAGCGGCGAGTGCATCGCTGTGGATAACGTCAGCCACTGATCCCTTCGCGGCCCGGTTTTCGGGCCGCACCACTGCCCGCAATAAGGATTTTCCATGCGTATTCTCGTGGTCAACGTCAACACCACCGAATCCATCACCGACGCCATCGCCCGCTCGGCGCAGGCCGTCGCTTCACCCGGCACCGAAATCGTCGGCCTGACGCCGTACTTCGGCGCCGAATCGATTGAAGGCAATTTCGAAAGTTACCTGGCGGCCATCGCCGTGATGGACCGAGTGATGGCCTATGACCAACCCTTCGATGCGGTGATTCAGGCCGGCTACGGCGAACATGGCCGCGAAGGCTTGCAGGAACTGCTCAACGTGCCAGTGGTAGATATCACTGATGCGGCGGCCAGCACCGCGATGTTTCTCGGCCATGCCTACTCGGTGGTGACCACACTGGATCGCACCGTGCCGCTGATCGAGGATCGGCTGAAATTGTCCGGCCTGTGGGATCGCTGTGCCTCGGTGCGCGCCAGTGGTCTGGCGGTTCTGGAGCTGGAACATGAACCGCAGCGCGCACTGGAAGCGATTGTGCATCAGGCCGAACTGGCGGTGACCCGGGACAAGGCCGAGGTGATTTGCCTGGGCTGCGGCGGCATGGCCGGGCTGGACGAGCAGATCCGCCGGCGCACCGGCGTGCCGGTGGTGGATGGCGTGACGGCGGCGGTGACGATTGCCGAATCGCTGGTGCGCTTGAAGTTGTCGACGTCCAAGGTGCGCACTTATGCGACGCCACGGCCGAAGAATATTATTGGCTGGGCGCAGCGCTTTGCTCGATAGACCGAGTTGCGTTTATCGCGAGCAGGCTCACTCCTACATTTGGAATGCGTTCCCCTGTGGGAGCGAGCCTGCTCGCGAATGCAAACGACTCGGTTCCAAGCCTTACTTAGATGGCACTAAACCGCCGCCCTAGTCCCTGCTCAGCAAACTGCTCAATCACAAAATCCACGAACGCCCGGGTCTTGCCCGGCAACAATTTGTGCTCGGCGTAATAGATCGAAATGTTGCCGTCATCGACAAACCAGTCCGGCAGCACCCGCTGCAGTGTCCCCGCCTGAAGATACGGCACCGCAAAGGGCATGCTCACCAGCGCAATGCCCAAACCTTGCATCGCCGTCGCGCACGCCGCCTCGGAATCACTCATGGTCATCCGCGCCCGCAATGTCAGCGGACTGTGTTGCTGATCGCGGTGAGTCAGTTGCCAGGAACGCACGCGCCCGGTCTGCGGTGAGCGAATCAGAATGCCGTCGTGTTGCCTGAGGTCATCGGGATGGCTGATCGGCGCATGTTTTTGCAGATAGTCCTCCGATGCCACCAACACCCGATGCGCCGGTGTCAGCCTGCGCGCAACCACGCCTTGTGGCAGTTCAAAGCCGCCACCAATCGCTGCGTCGAAGCCCTGTCCGATCAGGTCGACCTGGCGGTTATCGAAATGCCAGTCCGGGTTGATCGCCGGATAGCGCCGCAAGAACTCACCGAGCAGCGGCACGATATAGAGACGACCGAACACCGTACCCATGCTGACTTTCAGCGTGCCGGCGGGTTGCCCGCCGGCACTGGCCAGATTGGCCACGGCATTCTGGATGGTGGTCAGGCTGGCGCTGACTTCACTCAAAAACAGCTGCCCCGCTTCGGTCAGGGTCAGGCTGCGTGTACTACGCTGGAACAGCCGCACGCCAAGCCGCGCCTCCAGTTTCGCCACGCTTTTGCCGACCGCCGCCGGGGTCAGGCTCAAGCGTCGCGCGGCTTCGGCGAAGCTGCCGACTTCGGCGCTGCGCACAAAGCATTCGATACTGCTGAATGTTTCCATGATCGCCACTATAAACTTCTGGTTTACACAGACTATAGCAATCATGGTCTACCCGGTTGTCGATGCCAGGCCGATACTCGGCACCAACACCAAGGCATTCCGCCTTGAACACTTGGAGATCGAACATGACCACTCAACACCTCAGCGGCAAGGTCGCTCTGATTCAAGGCGGTTCGCGCGGCATCGGCGCAGCCATCGTCAAACGTCTGGCCGCTGAAGGCGCCGCCGTCGCTTTCACTTACGTCAGCTCCGCCGCCAAAGCCGAAGAACTACAGAACAGCATCACCGGCAACGGCGGCAAAGCCTTGGCGATCAAGGCTGACAGCGCCGACGCCAGCGCGATTCGCCACGCCGTCAGCGCCACCGTCGAAGCGTTTGGGCGCCTGGACATTCTGGTCAACAACGCCGGCGTGCTGGCCATCGCGCCGCTGGAAGACTTCAAACTGGAAGACTTCGATCAGACCCTGGCCATCAACGTGCGCAGCGTGTTCATTGCGTCCCAGGAAGCGGCGAAACACATGGGCGAAGGCTCGCGGATCATCAACATCGGCAGCACCAACGCCGACCGCATGCCCTTCGGCGGTGGCGGCGTGTACGCGATGAGCAAATCGGCACTGGTCGGCCTGACCAAAGGCCTGGCCCGCGACCTCGGCCCACGAGGCATCACCATCAACAACGTGCAACCTGGCCCGGTCGACACCGACATGAACCCGGCCCATGGCGAATTCGCCGACAGCCTGATCCCGCTGATGGCCGTCGGTCGTTACGGCACCGCCGAAGAAATCGCCAGCTTCGTCGCCTACCTGGCCGGACCGGAAGCCGGTTACATCACCGGTGCCAGCCTGACCATCGACGGTGGTTTCGGCGCCTGACAGACCGGCAAGAAAAAACGCCGCCCTTCTTTATAGCAAGGGCGGCGTTTTTGCGTGGACGGTCAAGCCAGTTCCAGCATCGGTAAGCCAAAGGCGCTGGGCCTGAAGTCTTTCAGCGAGCGGATAATGCCGTCAGCGTGAGCATATTTCTCGTCTGCCATTGCTGCGTCGGGGATGGCGATTGCGGTCATGCCTGCCGCTTTCGCTGCGGTGACGCCAAACGGCGAATCCTCGAACACCAGACAATCCTTGGGCGCAACGCCCAAACGCCGGGCGGCGGTGAGGAAAATATCCGGCGCCGGTTTGGCCGCGCCGACTTCCGGATCGTCCGCCGTGACGATGAAATCGAACAGCGCAAACCACTCACGGTGCAAGGTGGTTTTCTGCCCGAACGACTGGCGCGACGAACTGGTGCCCACCGCGATCGGGATGTTGTGCGCCTTGAGGTGACGCACCAGCGCTTCGGCCCCCGGCATCGCCTGCGCCTTGGGGAAACGCTCGCGCATCAGCGGCTCGCGAATCTGCAGGAATTCTTCCGGAGTGATCGGTAGTTCCAGCGCCTGCACCACGTAATTGGCCAGGTCATTGGCGCCGCGACCAATGATGTTTTGTTTGACGCTCCAGTCGAAGGTTTTCCCGTAGCGCCCCGCAATCAGCGAGGTGACCTCGGTGTAAATGCCTTCGGTGTCGAGCAGCAAACCGTCCATATCGAAAATCACGGCCTTGATCGGGCCGAACGTCTTCAGCGGTGCATTCATCATCGGATCCGTTAACAAAGACATCCCGGGCGACAGGCAGCGTGCCGCAACGCGGATCTGATTAATGGGTTCAGCAGCATAGCGAGGCCGGTGGACATTGAGCAACGGGCAATGCCATCGACGCCTTTTCGCATTTAGCGAAAACTCCTACAGACACTGCCTACTTCCCCGACTTCTTTCCTTTTTGATCCCCCGCAAAGTCCGCGCTCCCGTTTTTTCACATGCGCGAGCGACTGCGAATGTTTCAACCCGATCGGCTCCTGGCCCTGAACAACAGCATCGGACTGCTGGTGGTGGCCGCCCTGAATCCGAAGCAGCCAGATTTCGAAGCGCTGATCGACGAGTTCCGCCTGTGCCTGAACAACTACGATGCCTGGGCCGAGCAGTTCTGGACCGGGACCGCGCTGGACATCGAGCAGGTGTTCAAGGTTGGCAATGACGTACAACTGAGCGCGCCGATCACCTCGCACGCACCTGTCAGCTCATCGGTGGTCATGTGTCCGGCCAGCGGTCCGCTGACCCTGGTGCATTTGTTCGAAACCGCGCGCTTCGTGCCGATCGGCGACACCCCGGTGACCCTCGAACCGCTGCTCAGCGAAGTCGACGGCGTACAGACCTTCGGCGAACCACTGCGCCACACCATCGGCCCGAGCGGGATCCTCGAGGTGACCGATTGCGTGCGGAGCCAGCGCTACCGCGTCACCTTCTTTCCCGATGTTTCTACCGACCATGTCCGCGCCCTGTATGCCTCATATGAAGGCGTCATTGCCGGTCTTGAAGGCTGGCTGCGCAGCGAATGGACAGGCTTCCAACCGCAATGGACGGAGTTTTCCAGCGCCGGCTTTCTTGATCGTTACGGACAGTTGCAACGGGCCGATTGGCGCGGCCTGGAAAAAGCCCTGAATGGCGTCTGGGATGACATTCAGCAGCTGTTTGCCCTCCTCGCCGACCTCCAGGAACACAGCGCAAAGCTCCTCGAATACCTGAGCGAAGTCGAACTTGAGGCGCTGCTGGCGGCTTCCAGCGAGGCGATTGCCAACGCCTTGTTGATGCTCAGCGACGAGCCGTTGCTGTTCATTCATCTGGCCGCGTTCACCAGTTGGCTGAAGATGCTGCCGCCGCAATACCTCGCCGAAGTGGTGGCCGAAGTTCGCACCGAGTTGCTCATCAGTTTCCTGTTGATGCGCGTGGCGGGCGGTGCCGGCGTATCGCTGCGTTTGAGCAGCAAGGTCTTGGCCAAAATCAAGTCGCCTCGGGCGCGGGAATGGCTGGCCGCCTCAGCCTTGCGTCTGGCTGAGCTGACTTCGACACCGGAACTCAAACAGCACGCGAGCACGCTGAAGCCGCTGATGTTTCATGCCCGCGAAGTGGAGCTGAAGCCGACGCCATCGATTCCGCTGAACATTCGCCAGGCCGACGCGGTGGTGCTCAACGTGCCGAATCCGGCGCCGCTCGCGCGGGAAAAATCCCAAGGCATGGCGCGCCTTGAGCGCCACGAGCCACACGACGACGTCCCCGACCAAGCGAAAAACCCCAACGGCGATGCCGCCGATTGCGTGCCCAAAACCTGTACCAATGGCTGCCCGGTGTCGATGGTCACCGGCGAAGAACTGCTGACCCTGACCGACGCGGTGCTCGATGGCGTGCTGCCCTTCGAGTTCACCCGTTTGTACCGCAGCAGCGCGGTCGAGATCGACATCGGCCTGGGTTTCGGCTGGAGCCATACGCTGGCCCATCGCCTGTCCTTCGACGGCGATGGCGTGATCTGGATCGACCACGAGAACCGCCGCACCCGCTTTCCCCTGCCCAACGTCGCGCGCCCAGCGATTCACAACAGCCTGTCGCGGGCGGCGATCTTTCTCGGCGATGAGCCGGAAGAACTGATCCTCGCCCTGGCCGGTGACAGCGCGCGGTTCTATCACTTTCGCGCCGGACGACTGACCGCAATCAGCGATGTCTACGGTAATCGTCTGACCCTGCAACGCGATCGCTCCGACCGCATTCAGCGTCTGGACAACGGCGCCGGCCGCTCATTGCTGTTGCGTTATGACCGCGCGCAACTGGTGGCGGTCGATTACCAAGTTTTTGTTCAGGGCGAGTGGACCACCGAACAAAACCTTGCCACCTACAGCTTCGATGCGCGGCAACGCCTGCTGGTCGCGACCAACGCGGTGGGCGACAGCGAACGCTACGACTACGACGATCACCACGTCATCCTCCAGCGCCAGCTAACCGGCGGCGCGAGCTTCTTCTGGGAGTGGCAGCGCGAGGGCAAAGCCGCCCGCTGCGTGCGGCACTGGGCGTCGTTCTCGCAGATGAATACCCGTTACGTCTGGAACGATGACGACGCCAGCGTGACCGTGCATTACGTCGACGGCACCGAAGAAGTCTACGTCCACGACGAGCGCGCGCGGCTGGTGCGTCAGGTCGCGGCCGATGGCGGCGAGCAGCTCAAGGCCTATGACCAGCAGGGGCGCTTGATCGCCGAGCAGGATGCGTTGGGCGCGGTTACCGAATACCGCTACGACGAAGTCGGACGGCTGATCGCGCTGATTCCACCGGACGATGCACCAACGTCCTACGAGTACCGCAACGGTTTTCTCTACAAGCGTTGCCGAGGCGACGCGGTGTGGATCTATCGGCGCAACGCTGAAGGTGCCGTTACCGAAGCGGTCGATCCCGACGGCCAGGTCACCCATTACTACTACAACCTGCGCGGGCAATTGCTGTCGCTGCGTTATCCGGACAGCAGCCGCCACCGCTGGGTGTGGAACGAGCTCGGCCAGCTCATCGAAGAAACCCTGCCCGATGGCGGCGTGCGGCGTTTTTCCTACGATGCGCTGGGACGGCGGATTACCACCCAGGACGAATTCGGTGTTGTCAGTCGTCAGCAGTGGGACGCCGCCGGCCGACTGATCCTGACGACTTCTCCTACGGGCAGCACGCGCGCCTACAGCTACGGCGCCTACGGCCAGATCACCGCCGAACGCGATGAACTGGGGCGCATCACCCGCTATGAATATGACGATGATCTGCACCTGGTCTCGCGGCGCATCAACCCCGACGGCACCCGCGTGCAGTACCGCTACGACCATGCGCGGTTGCTGCTGACCGAGATTGAAAACGAATCGGGCGAAAAGTACCGACTGGATTACACGCCGACCGGATTGATCCGACAGGAAACCGGGTTTGATGGGCGCCGGACTGCGTATGCCTATGACCTCAATGGGCACCTGCTGGAAAAAACCGAGTTTGGTGATTTCGGTCCCAGTCTGGTCACCCGCTACGAGCGCGACGCGGCTGGAAGGTTGCGAGTCAAAACCCTGCCCGATGGGATCAAGGTCCACTACGACTACGACCGCCTCGGACGATTGATCGGTGTAGATGACGGCCAGAACCATCCGCTGGCCTTCGAGTACGACCGTCAGGACCGGCTGATCACCGAGCATCAGGGCTGGGGCACCTTGCGCTACGCCTATGACGCCTGCGGCCAGCTCAAACGCCTGCGCCTGCCGGACAACAGCAAGCTCGATTATCACTACGCCAAGGGCGGTGCGCTGTCGGCCATCGACCTGAATGGCACGCCGCTGACCCGGCATGTGTATCAGTCCGGTCGCGAGCAGCAACGCCAGCAAGGTCTGCTGCTCAGCGAATACTCCTACGACGATCAGGGCCGTTTGCTCGCCCACGCTGTAGGCCATCGCCACGCCTCGCTGTACCGCCGCGATTATGCCTACAGCGCCAACGGCAATCTCGAGCACATTGCCGACAGCCGCCACGGCCAGCGCACCTACGGCTACGACGCCCTCGACCGGTTGATCCGCGTACGTCACTCGCGCGACGAACTGCCCGAATCCTTCGCCCACGACCCGGCCGGCAACCTGCTGATGCAGGACCGCCCCGGCCCTGCGCAGATCAAGGGCAATCGCCTGCTGATGCAGGGCGACCGTCATTACGACTACGACGCCTTCGGCAACCTGATCCGCGAACGCCGAGGCCACGGCCAGACCCTGGTCACCGAATACCGCTACGACTGCCAGCACCGCCTGATCGGCCTGACCCGCCCCGACGGCCAGACCGCCACTTATCACTACGACGCCTTCGGCCGGCGCATCCGCAAAACAGTGGATGGCGCCGTCACCGAATTCTTCTGGCAAGGCGAACACCTCGTCGCCGAAAGCAGCGCCACGCAATACCGCAGCTTCCTCTACGAACCCGGCACCTTCCGCCCACTCGCGATGCTCGATGGCAAAGGCCCGAAAAAGGCCTGCCCCTTCTACTACCAACTCGACCACCTCGGCACCCCGCAGGAACTCACCGACTACAGCGGCGAAATCGTCTGGTCCGCGCAATACGACGCCTACGGCAAAGTCGCCGCCGTCACCCTCGCTGGCGAGGATTACCTCGACCAACCGCTGCGGTTTCAGGGGCAGTACTTCGACGTTGAAAGTGGGCTGCATTACAACCGTCATCGGTATTACGACCCTAGGTTAGGGCGGTATCTGACGCCGGATCCGGTGAAGCTCGCGGGTGGGTTGAATCAGTATCAGTACGTGCCGAATCCGACGGGGTGGGTGGATCCGTTGGGGTTGACGTCCAATTGCCCACCGCCGAATAAGCCTGGGTGTGAGGTTCCGGGGGCAAGTGATGGGGTTAAGGTTGATGATGGGGAGCCTGATGCACCAGCGCCTAAGAAAAAACAGGAATATCTGTACCGAGGAGACTCAAGAGACCCGTCCGATGTTTTTGTGAACGGATTCAAAAGCAAGGGAGACAGCGAGGACTTATTCCTCCACTCCATTGATAGCGATTTTCCTCCAAGCGGCTTTATCAGCACCTCCCCCTCTAGAGATGTGGGAAAAGAGTTTGCTACCAGCTTTTTTACAAAAACCGGGTTTCTTTATACTTTGAAGAGAGTCGAGGGCTATGATTTGAAGCAAGAATTAGGAAACCGATACAAATTTTCCCGAGAACAGGAATTCGCCGTTCCAAAAGTCATCAAAAATGAAGATATTCTAGGCGCCACGATAATTATTGATGATGGGCGTGACTTTGGTTACTCCATCCCGAATCCATATAGGAAAATTGACAAATGATTTCGGAGTTCAAAATTATCGTAGAAAAAAAATACGCAATCAAAGATGTAATTCTGATTTGCGACAGCGAGGAAATAAGCATAACCCTAAGCCTGGACGAACTATCGCCAAAAACATACACCGGCAAAAATTTTTATCACTGTTTCGGCTTAATCCGCAAGGACAACCCCCTAGTAACTTTCTTTTGCAAAGGCTCAAAGTTAAATGTTCACCCCTCGAGCTTATCATCACAAATGTCTCTTGGTTTAAAAGCTTATGAATTGACAAATGGAGCAGAACCATCACTGAAAGATGTGGTGTCGATATTTGACTACGAAAATGAAAACCTAACAAACTCACCAGAACTACAAAGAGAATTTTTCTTACAGTGGATGGGGACCTAGGGGCAGAAAGATATATTTTTTTGACGACAGAAATGATAAATGGCGCCCAAGTGAATTTTAAGAAAGACGCAAGCCGAGCCTTAACCAACACTACGTAAAGACGCTTTTTAGG
The DNA here is from genome assembly GCF_004307585.1 of Pseudomonas sp. Sample_20. Taxonomy (NCBI): domain Bacteria; kingdom Pseudomonadati; phylum Pseudomonadota; class Gammaproteobacteria; order Pseudomonadales; family Pseudomonadaceae; genus Pseudomonas; species Pseudomonas sp. Sample_20. The sequence goes on from NZ_RCOA01000071.1 coordinate 14,169, forward strand.
TAGATCGACAGACTAAAAGAAAAATATGAATTACTGGAATGAGATACATGGCAGTAAACTCTTCAACATGGTCTTCAGCCGAAATGTACCTATCGGAGAGATTAAGCTCTTCACTCTAAACATAGACAATAATCTTTCAACACTGACTCTGGCATTTGACATCAGAGAAATTCCAGACACGCCTCCGAAGAAGTGGGAATCCATAGGATACAATGCTTGTCGCATAGGGATAACGTGCAGTGAAGTTACAAGCTTGACGACATCCAATCTCCCCACACGGGAAATACTTCAATTATCCATTAAAAATTTTGAGAGCGGGCACTTGGTTTGCATTGCATCAGAGACTTCCGAGATAAAATTCATTACGTCATCGTTGAGATTAAGAGAACCTAGCGTCTATTTAACAGTGTCACCTGTCTAAAATCACGCACTTAACACTCCACGCGCAGCGCCTGCAAGACCAAAAGCAATATCACCAACGCTAAAGCTATTACCGCCCCAAAGAGCATACCGCAATTTTTAAACAATAAAAAATGCAATCCAGCCAGCCAATTCATCGGACTAGATATTTTGCAAATTAGGAGAAAAGGATGAGTGATCAAACCTTGGATGCCCTGATAAATGACTTTATTGCTATGGTAGAGACAAGCACGCTGATATTTGAAGAAAAATTTGGTACTCGAGACATTCGAAGGCTTTGGCATACCAAGGCGATAAAGCGTCGCGGGAGAGTCACTCGAGGAGTTAAATATGAATTGCACGGCATTGGCTGCCGCATTAATTTATCGACAGGAACTGTAGATTTTGACTATGGGCCTAATGGTGAAATCAATGGGTTTGACATTTGCCGCTTATACTTCTTTGCTTGCGAAAGACCATCTAAATATAGAAAATACTGCGACAAAAAAATAATCGAAAAAGAATTCGCCGAATACATAGACCTAAAAAAAATCAAGAAAATCTCTTTAATTAGCAACTTATATATATGGACCAACTAAAAAGAAACCGAAAAGACCAAAACGCATAAAAAATCACCCTGACTTCGGCATCTACTTGTGAGACAAACACCAAAATTCACAATGTAAAAATCATTAGAAATATTGGAAAAACCATTTTCGAGACAAGAGCGAATGAAACATGTCATCCTAAAAAGACTCGATACCGATCGACTGGATAATAATAGAAAAACATGAGCAACAACATGATACGTCTCGAAGACTTGATCAAAGGCTTCCTCAGCAAAGTTGAAGAAGGAACAACGCTATTACAAGAAAAATTTGGTACTCGAAACATCCTAAGACTTTGGAGGAGCGGCAAAATAGAACGTTGCGGAGAAATCATCGATGGTGTTGAATATGAACTACACGGCATAGGCTGTGCTATTCATTTTCCCACTGACTCAGTGGACTTCGATTACGGTTCGAATAACAGGATCGATGGTTTTGATGAGTGGCGCCTTTACATATACGCCACCGACAGGCCTTTAAGATATAAAAAATACACTAACATGAAATTTCTTGAGCGTGAATTCAAGACCTATATAGATGCAGGCAGAATCAAAAAAATGTCGCCCTCCGATGACCTCTATGTATTAATCGACCCGCATGAAAACTCTGAAAACTAGACTTAGGCACCTACTGACTCAGGCCTTTATGCCAAAGTTCACCTCTTAAAAACCTCACTGTTCATCTCAATCCTCTGAAAGAAAAGAACAGCATGGCTCGCAAATGACTAAGAAATATCCCGCGCATATTGTGAAGATCGACCCAATCATTGAGGAAATGCTACTGCTCAGCATCAACGGTGTGACTGTGAGATGTTTCGCAGGCCACTGCCCGTCAGTCATCGAAGTAGGTGAGACCTACTCAGCCGAGTTCGAAATGGTGCTGCCGGACGAAATTGACATCGCAAAATGTGAAAACAGCGAAACATATGTCGAGATGCTTGACGACGGTTTCTCATGCGAGATCCAGGGGCGCTTAGAAGGCGATACGCTCAAGTCGTTCGTCGAATTTGCGGATCAAGATATCCACTTCGATTTTCCGCACCTCAATGGTCAGTTTGTAAAAATCAGAGCACAAAGAATCGACGTATCATTCTGAGGAACAGATTTTTCTGTAGGGCCTGCTGAGTCAGGCCCTTAAACCATCATTCAACACCTCAACCCCACCTCACTGCTCATCCCCATCCTCCTCATACTCCATATCCGCCTCATCCGCATCATTCAACGGCACCGTAGCATCATCCATCAGCGACCCCGGATCCTCATTTCCCGGATCATTGATAAATGGCAATCCACTCGGGCCCTTCTCTTCTTTGCCTTCGGTTTCAGGAGTCATGGCGCACCTCTTGCTCGTGTGGGATATATGACGTTCGAAAAGCCCTATCGCCAATCGTTCCTCCGCCTGACGGCCAGACACGAAAAACCCGGCGCCAGGCCGGGTTTTTCGTTGATCTATCAGCGATGTTTATTTTTGTGTTTGTTCTTGTGCTTGTGGCCGCCGGAATGAGATCCGCCGTCGTCGTCGCCAAGATTGTTACCTACCGCGCCGCCTGCTGCGCCGCCCAGGCCTGCGCCAATGGCGGAGCCGGTGGAGCCGCCGAGGCTGTTGCCGACGACCGAGCCGCCTGCTGCGCCAAGACCGCCGCCGATCGCGGCTTCGGTGCGGTTGCGTTTGTTCGCGCCGACGGCACTGCCCGCCGCGCCGCCAACACCAGCGCCGACCGCTGCGCCCGTGCTGCCGCCAAGTTGTCCGCCAACCACATTACCCAGCGCACCGCCGAGACCACCGCCTACGGCAGCGGTGCCGTCTCCGGCCGCCATCGCGCCCTGCGCCACGACCAATCCAAAAAACAGTGCAGATAATGACAATCGCATATGAACCTCGCAGTTCCCGAATCGGGACAGTCCGCCCAAGCGGGGCGTATGCAGATTGGAGATGATTTCGCACGAAACGTTCAGCCATGAAAAAGCCCGACATCGAGTCGGGCTTTTTCTGACAGGCCATCAGCCTCAGTGGCGCTTGTGACCTTTGCCCAGATTGCTGCCGACGGCACCGCCGGCCGCGCCGCCCAGACCTGCACCGATAGTGGCGCCGTTGCGGCCGCCCAAGCTGTTGCCGATCACCGAACCACCGGCCGCACCGACGCCGCCACCGATTGCTGCCTTGGTGCGGCTGCCCTTGCGTGCCGCGACGGCACTGCCTGCTGCGCCCGCGACGCCAGCGCCAATGGCGGCACCGGTGCTGCCGCCCATTTTCTGACCGACCACGTTACCCAGCGCGCCGCCCAGGCCACCGCCCAGCGCCGCGGTGCCGTCACCGGCAGCCATCGCACCTTGAGCAACCAGAAGGCCAAGAACCAGAGCAGGCAGTGTTAAACGCATGACGAAAACCTCAAATAAACGGGATGACGAAAAGGAGCGGGATTTAATGCCCTCGGCGCAGGAAAGTCCAGACGCCGGCGACAGCGTCGATTGGACCGCGATCAGGGAAAAGGTTTTATGCCGGGCAAAAAAAAGCCCGCTGGGGAGACGGGCTGGAGACTTGCTTTCTAACGGATGGCTTCACACTACGTTGGCCAACGTGAAAAGTTTGTGAAAAAAAACCGACATTAATGTCAACGCCCGCCCCCTCATTCTTGCGCACATAAAAAACCCCGTTCAGTGACGGGGTGCGGGATGAAATCACTTTCTGGTCCTTGTCGTGACCTTGGGCAGGAATTTCGCTTTCGGCCCTTTGGGGGCTGTGGATTTGATTTTGCCGATGCTGACCGGATCCTCGCCAAACCCCGACTGATACTCCGACTGACCGCAGCGCACACAGTTGTTGAATGAAAACTCAGCGCCATCATCTTCGATAAATGGACCTGACATAGACTCTCCCCTACGCAACCGGGCCGACACCGGCAAAACAGTTTTGCCTGGAAAATATCGTCCCTCAGCGTTTTTGAGACTAGCTGGTCACTACTGGACTTGCCGTCCAGAAAGGCTGATCACCGACGAATGGAAAAGAGTGTCGCAAACGATCATTCGCTAAAGATTTCCATCGAACGGCCGCTGCCCTGACTCCTACCAATGAATCTCAAGGAGAGATCATGCAGATCAATGGATTCCCGAACATGCCAGTCGTAAAACTCACGGACGAGCAGATCGCTGCCGGCAAGGCCGGTGCGGAAAAACTCAAGGAAAAGATCGCCTCGGGTGAAATCACCATCAAATACCCGGACAAACCGCTTCTGCAGCCGGGCGTCGTCTACCATCCCAGCGAGCCCGCACCATCGGCGCAGCCTGACGGGACACCGCCCCTCGTTGCCATCGATACACCGCTGACCTATGACTCAAGAGGCGCTGTGTTGCTCAAGCCACAAGGCTGATTGACGCGAAAAAAGCCCATTCCTCGTGCGAGTGGGCTTTGTCTTCATAGCAATAATCAGCGCAGCTTCACCGCCGTTCCGGTGACAAACACCACGACCATGCCACCCTTGCCTGCCGGCATGCTGATCTCGAAGTCCACGCCGACCACCGCGTCAGCCTGCAATGCCCGCGCTCGATCTTTCAGTTCGTCGGTGGCCTGAATGCGTGCTTCTTTAAGAGCCCGCTCCAACGTCTGCGAGCGCCCGCCAAAGAAGTCGCGCATGCCGGCGAACATATCGCGGATCACGTTGACCCCTTGCACAGACTCGGCGCTGACAATGTCCAGATAGGCCGTGATCTGCCGCCCCTCGACGGAATGAGTGGTGGAAATGATCATGAAAGTCGTCCTTTTACTGCAAAAGTGAAGGCGGCGATTGTAGCGCGGCACCAGGCCTGGCACCCGTGCCTCAATTGGATTTAACGACCCACAATTGATCCAGCTTCGTCGTAAAACTCGAGCTCATCATCTCCCGCCGCATGCCCCAGGCCGGATCAGCCGGCACACTCCCCGCTCGCAACGTTCCATGCCCCCAGCGTCGATTAATCTGGTCCAGCACCCCCATCACCTTCTCCGCCGTCTGCGGTTGCGACTGGGCAAACAAGTCGTCGGTAAACTCTCCGGGCTGCCGAAGATCCATCAATAACACTTCAGCCTTGCTGTACTTGAAGCCCGGCCGGAACAATCGATCAACCGCCTCGCTCGCCACCTTGCTCAGCAATCGCACATCATTGGTCGGATAAGGCAACTCGATCAGCGCGCCGTTGGCGTACTTGGCCTCCTCGGGATTGAACATGCCGGTGCGGATACTCACGCGGATCTTCTTGCACAGCGAATTCTGCGCGCGCAGCTTTTCCGCCGCTCGGTGCACATAAGTCGCCACGGCTTCCTTGATCGGTTCGATGGTAGTCAAACGGTTACCAAACATGCGGCTGCTGCAAATTTCCTGCTTCGGCGGTTCTGTTTCCGACAGTTCCAGACAGGATGTGCCACCCAGTTCGCGCGCGGTCTTCTCGATCACCACGCTGAACTTGCGCCGCAGTGTCCACGGATCGGCCTTCGCCAGGTCCATCGCGCTTCTGATCTGCATGCTTTCCAGATGAGCTTTCATCCGCCGCCCGACGCCCCACACTTCACCGACATCGGTATTGCGCAGCACCCAGTCGCGTTTGGACGGATCGCAGATGTCGACCACGCCGCCGGTATGCGCTTGCAAGCGTTTGGCAGTGTGGTTGGCGAGCTTGGCCAGCGTTTTCGTGGGGGCAATGCCGACGCCGACCGGGATGCCGGTGCGCTTATAAACAGCAGAGCGGATGGTGCGGCCAAACGCGGTCAGGTCCCCAGGGATGCCGCTGAGATCGGCGAACGCCTCATCAATGCTGTACACCTCGACGGCCGGCACCATGGATTCGATGATCGTCATCACCCGCTCGCTCATGTCGCCGTACAAGGCGTAATTACTGCTGAACACCTGAATGCCATGGCGGCGCAAATCATCGCGAATCTGGAAATACGGCGCGCCCATTTTCACAAAGGGCTTGGCGTCATAACTGCGCGCAATCACGCAGCCATCGTTATTGCTCAGCACGACAATCGGCGTCTTCGCCAGATCGGGCCGGAACACTCGCTCACAGCTGGCATAGAAGCTGTTGCAATCGATCAGCGCGAAGACCTGCTCACGGTTTGCCATGGTCGCGCACGCTGTAAGTGACCACGCCCCAGATCACCAACTCATCCCCTTCCATCACGTAGCGAGGCGGGTATTTGCTGTTGGCCGAAAGAAGGATGACGGTGTTGTCGCGCATGTGCAGGCGCTTGCAGATGGGTTCGGAGTTGAGACCGGCGATGACGATATCGCCGTGCTCGGCATTCAGGCTGCGATCGACGATCACCAGATCACCGCAAAATATCCCGGCGTCCTGCATGCTTTCGCCTTCGATCTTCGCCAGATAAACGTGCGGCGCACGAATATCAAAAACCTCGTCCAGAGAGATGTGCTTTTCAATGTGATCAGCCGCAGGCGAAGGAAAACCGGCGGGAATCCGAAACGAATACAGCGCAAGCTTTTCGCCCGCGCCTGACAAAGGGCCGAGGATGGTGACGCTCATGATACGAACCTGATAGTGAATTTACTGTATGCGCATACAGTAAACTCGGGACGGTTCGGAGGGTCAATGAGGCGTGTAGGAGATTTCGACGGGTGACAGGGTTTTGTATAGCTTCTACTGAGAGCCAGATTTCGCCACTACGCGTGGACCTCACGATCGAGCACGTCTGCAACCCATTGATTGATGCTCTTATGGGCTAGCTGCGCCTTTACAGCGACCGTCGCATGCAGCGCTGGCGCCAAGCGCAGGCTGAGATTCCCCGAATAGGGTTTCTGCGGTGCGCGACCGAGCCTGGCGCAGGTATCGAGATAATCAGTCACGGCCTCCTGGAACGCGTTCCGCAGCTCTGCGACCGACTCACCATGGAATCCGACGACGTCCTTGATACCGGCGATATGGCCGACGAAGAGGCCGTCTTCGTCACTGTATTCAATACGGGCGGCATAGCCGTTGTAGTTCATTACGTTCACGGGATGACTCCTGCTTGCTCAAGAAAAGCCCGAGCGTCGCGCACCTGATAGGGCTTTGCTTCTTTGTCTGGGTGGGGCCGGTGAAAAGTCACGACCACACCGTTCAATTCAAAGCGCACTCTTGAACCATTGCCTTCAATGGTCTGGGCGCCCACTGCGCCGAAGAGCGATTCCATACGCACCCACTCCAAGTTATTCGGGACCGGCCTTGAAAAAATAGCTTTGAGCGTGCCGCGCTGTTTGTTGTTCATGGTATTAGATCATGATACCGCGATGGTAGGGCAACTGGGGCAAACCGCAATTACGAGGAGAAAGCCTGCTTTCTGCGGGAAACGTATTTCCTGATGAAGCCGCTGCAGACTGGTACGGCATCAGGATAACGAGAGACTCAATGCGCGGTTGTAGGCAAATTCTCGGAGTTGTGTGAGGAAGAGCGACTTTTCCGTTTCCGACAGGCAGAGTTCTTTTCCGAGTACCAGAATTGGGGAACCGCGATATAGCACAGATATTTTGGCGAGAAAAAGGTGAGGGAGCTGTGCTCTTGGCGCACCATCCAAGACACAAAAAAACCGACACTGAGTCGGGTTCGTTTTATTAGTCGTTTTTTGGCTTCCAGAAACGCAAAACCCCTGAAAACTTTAACGTTTTCAGGGGTTTTGTCGTTTCAAATTTGGCGGTGAAGGAGAGATTCGAAACTACCCGTTCGCGATTTTCGGAACCAAGCCGCCCGGTTTATAAGGGCTGTAGAGGAGCGAGACTTTCAAACTCAGTCCCATGCCAGTCCCAGGAGTTTTGCGCACCAGGTAGCAGAACAGGGTCGCGAAGGCCGTTTCGACGTTTCATGTTGAGCCATGGGAAAAAGGTAATTTTGGTAACGCAGCATGAGGCGACCTCTGGAAGCCTTGAAAATCGAGACGTTGAGAGAATTCCGTATAGGTAATAATTTGGTAAGTATGAGGTTAGAAAATTACCTTTTCTATGAGTAATCCCTGATAGCCCTTAAACCCAGTAAAATCGGGCACTTCAGAAAATATTACCCTCACTCTTACCTAAAATTACCCTTTGAGGTAATGACTGAAAGCCAAGCATCATAAGGGCTGAAGTCCTCTTTCACCCCTCGCTTACCAAAATTACCCTTTTCCCACCCCACGTTTGAAAATATCCATACGGCAAATCCCAAGCAGCCGCTCGGGTCCAACTAGGAGCACTCTCGCTGCTATGCTGGTTTTTTTCAAATGGAGCAGTACCAATGTTAAGAGAAGATGCTTTACCCGGAAGCTCGATGCGTGAGGTGTCCCATGTGTTCCAGCGCGCGTATCAGAAATACGCGCTCATCGGTTCGTCCTTCATCCCCATTCAAAGGATCCCAGCATGTTCAGTTACGGCTTCTTTGTCAGATCTTGAACGAGCTTCACCAGCGAGCCAGCCAGCTCCACTAGATTCGACGGGACAGGCTCATGCTTCTCTGGCACGTCATTCTGTCCAAAATATCGTGTAGCAAACTCACGTTTCACGTCGTTCCGGTCTTGATCAGACAGGGTGGCCAGGAATGGGTCGATCGAGGCAATTTCTAATTCCGCTTTACGCATATTTCTTTCTGTTTTTTGATGCTGGCTAACTCGAAGTGCGGCGAATCCGGATAACAATACGAAAGGAGTAGATATTAGGAATTGTCTAATGACAGACGGTAATGTGAGTTCTTTATCGTAGGTAAAGCCAAAAAACACGCAGCCAGTTATTATCCAGATAGACATCGCAACTACCGCGACGATGCTCCAAATGAATGCTCTTTTTTGTTCTTCGTTAGCTGTTTTTTGAAATCCGTACGCCATGCCAGTATTGGTTATTATGCCAACGAGTTTTTGGCAGTGCTCCTTTTGAGACTTTATGAGATCTAACGCAGACTGTGCAGCGCCCGTTAATTCATCAATCGCATCAGCGTGTTTTTTTTTGGCCGATGCTATAATCTGTGAAAACTCCTCATTATTTTGGTTTTTGAGTGACTCAAATGCCTGCTGTCGACCTTCCTCACTTGCAGCCCCAGCTACCAGTCTTGCCTGCTCTGACGAAGAAAATTCATTCTGTCTTGCTTGTTGAGATTCGGAAAATTGCTGTTGGTAGGTAGTAATTGCTATGTCTAAGCGCTGTTTTTGAGTATTGATATCTACTGCGGCGTCAGAAATTTTTTGCTGTAAATCTTCCTGTATTTTGTGCAGTTCGGTGCTTTCAGATCGTACTGATTTTAACAGTTTCGAAATGGATGATCGGAATTCAGTCGCTGACTGAATCATGCTGTCAATACCGTCGTGGGTTAGTAGCGGTATTTGTGTCGTTAATACACAGCAGGTTTCGAGTTCATTTATAGCATTAATCCAGTGCCCGAAATTTAGGTTCTGTGCGTAGTTAGTGATATTGTGATGCGCCGTTTGCAGTGAGTTATGAATATTGTTAAGCACTGTCAGCGAAGTTAATAACGGGTCGGCTTGGGCAATGCGAAGCTTGATAAAGTGAACTATTGCTTTTGCTTTTTCGATAGCCTCTATTACCTCTAGGTCTTCCTTGTCGTTAGCGCTAAGAGCTTCGAGGGTTCTATTCAAAGCATCTAATATGCTAAATACTGCATGATCCGCGATTTTTTCTATCCAGATACTCATACCTAATCCTTGTATTCAGCTAACCCTATTGACTGGAGGGTCAGAGGTGGCGTTGTGATGGCATTTACTACCTTGGTTCTTAGCCTAGGTAAAGTTTTTTCTCAGAGATTTTGTGAGCGGTTGTCGCGAATCGTCGTCTGAAGCTTCTTGAAATCTTTTAAAGGCGGTGGCCATACAAAACACAGGCTTTAGCCTATGATTTCTGCGGCTCAGAGATTTTAACCAAAGCGAAAATTGTCACCCTCCTTCGAAAAAAAAGCACCGAATGGGCAAATTTCTCGCGGCTAGTGCAATGAATTCGGGGATCTGGTTGCACTGGGGCATGACTATGCGCCGTCGCAAGATCAGTACGCGGGGTTTCACTACTTTGCAAAAGTCCGCAAATGTGGAGATGGGGAGTTTCCCGTAGGCCCTCATACGCGCTTTACGCTATACATCGTTTGCACACTCACCTGTATTTCAAAAAAGCGCGTCCTGTAGCCCGCCGGCGGGAGGGGGATAAGTGCTTTTTCGGAGGTTTTTTTTGCGTCGAGGATGTGTTTTTGATTGACCCCATGGCATCGTGTATCGGGACAGAAAATGGAGCACGAAAATGAGGGACTTGGGTACGGCTGGGGAGAAATATTTCGGTGTGCTTTGCGCCGGGGCTGGAATGGCTGCTAACAAATCAGAAACCGACATCAATGGTTGGGATCTGTTCGTAGAGATCGATAAATCATCAAATGCATTCGACCGGCTTTCTATGCATGAAGGATTAATCGAAACGAAAGTCCAAGTAAAGTCTACCGATGGTGACAGCAAGTCGGTGGATGTGGAACTATCGAATCTAAAAAAAATGGCCACCAGCTCGCTACCTTGCTTTTACGTCCTTCTCGAGTTTGGAGGCGGAGACGTTCCTTTAAAAGGTTACTTACGTCACTTTGACAACGACCTAATAAATAAAACACTTCACCGAATCTCTGATGAATACGCAAAAGACCCAAAGGTAAAACTTAACAAAAAGAAGATGCGACTAAACTTTCAAGACGAAATCAAACCTCTCTCAGCCTCAACAGTAAAAGAGATGTTAACGCAACACATTGGTTCTTCGTACTTGGATTATATCGAGAAAAAAAGTGAATACCTAAAGACAGTAGGATTTGAAGATGGCACTCATCGAATCAAATTCACAATAGTCGGAGACGAGAAATTAAGTAAACTGATCGACATTTCTTTAGGAAAAAAGAACTCGATTGAGGTTCAAGAAATCCATGGATCATCACTTCGATTTGGCATCTTGTCAGAAAGGAAGGATCTTACTAGCGACACGGCCATACTTACTATGCCGGATGTTACTCCGACAGACAGAGGTTTTGTATCGTTCAAAGACAAGTCGAATGGGCGCACTTTGAAGTTCCCTGTGGACGTTTATAGCAGCCCGCTCAACTCTTGGATTCCAAAACACCTCAGAAAAATAAGAATGGACGGCAAGCTCTTTGATTTCAATATTCTAGACCAAGCAAAATCTTTCAATATCTCCATGAACATTCATCTGCTTGAGACATTCGAAGTAGAGGAGTCTGTTAGATTATTCAAGCTAACTCATATGCTAGCTAGACCACAAAATATCGATCTAACATTCGAGTTTCAAGGCTCCTCAACAACGGCTCGTTTGAATTCGGGCGAAGGTTTTCCTGAGCAGTCTCATGCGATAGAAGCTTTGGAAAAGATAGTAAAAATAAAACAATACTTTGAGGTCGACACGCCCCTTCACTTTAGCTCAACAGATATTAATAACGCTCGCAATAAATTGAAAAAACTAATACATATAGTTGAAGGCGCGCCAGAAATATTTAGGCTGAATTTTTCGTCAGAAACCGAAATCAACAGCTCAACAGAACTAGAGTGCTTTCACATTCTTTCATTTCAAGTTGGCCGATATGTATTTTTAGAACTAGCTCTTTTTGCAGGGAACGCAGAGAAAGGTCAGGACGACCAATACAACTTTACACCAACATCGAGAAATTCGTTTTACAGAACCATGTTCGAGGCGGGCGTAGATTTGAAAACTCTAGAACAGGAAATCTCGAAAATAATCGATGATTACGACTCTCCACGCTTGGTAATGAACTTTGTACCCGGCTTTTTCACAAGCGCACAGAGCTGACTGCGCAACATCGACGGGTTATAACTGATATTTTCACGTTACGCCTTGATAGCTTTCACTTGCATACTTAGGTGGGCAGCAATTACCGCTTTCTCCTTTAGGGCAGAAATGTCTGCTGGGCTTGGCTGAGGCCCGGAAGCATGCGTATGGGTTGCCAGCTGAATATTCATTATTTCAACTAGATCCAGTAAATCGCATAGGACCTGCAGGACGTTCAACTTTTCCGAGCCCAGCCAAGTTTTAGGCGCTCTGAAAACTTGGCCTACTCCCGCTACGCTCTGTCGTAATCCTTCAATTCGCTCCTGCATATCACCGCCAACTGTCGCGTTATGCTTTTTACCTACAACCAAATTCAGATCCCGACCAGTAGCCTGGTGCAGATCGTCCACCGCCGCCAGGCTTGCAGATCCGCCTGACAGCAGCTTGAGCGCGCCCAGCGCCTCGATGTTCTTCACTCCACCCACTGACTCGATTGAATGGTTTTCGATCGTCTGCGTGTGGCTCTGGAACTGCTCGCGATTGTCCAGGGCCTCAACCTCGCGCTCGATCGACTGGTCGCGGATCTTGCCATCGGTCTGGCGTAGCCAGTTACCGTCGGCGTCGACGCGCTGCTGGGCTGCATCGCTGTGCTGCCACACCTGATCACCTTTCGGCACCTTCGGCATGCTCAGGCCGTGCGGCAAGATCGATTGGATGTAGGGTTTGTTCGGCAGTCCATACGCAAAGCACACGACGACCCGCGTGCCCTCCTCCGGGAATGCATAGATGCCCATTTCTTCGCCACCGGTGGGCAGCGGCAATGGGACGCCAGTGAGCGGCGGCATGGCTGGGTCTGGTTCGTCGTCGGCGCCGAGCACTTCAATATCCACGGCATAGCGCGGGCGGAAGTCGTCGCACAGTCCGGCGTCCGCCGGCGCATCGGCCACGGCGACAACTCGGGCAAATCGTGGCAAGTGATATCCACCGGTGAGTTCGGGGAATTGGCGCTCTACAGCGCGGCGGATTGCGTCGTCCATCGGATGGCCATCTGGTCATTGGCGAGCGCCACCGTGGTGATGCGCTCGCCGTTGTTGATCGTTGCACCTGGTCGCAACCCTGGAAGGGCCGCGACCATCGCGCTCTGGTTGCCCTGGTAGCCGTCAAACAGCTCCGTAGGGATTTGCAGCGGCGCACGTGCGCCGAAAAAACTATCGGCCCAACTGCCGGCGAACACTTCCCCGTTGCCCAGCTGGTGCCAGGTGAAGTCGGGGATGCTGAACACTCGGGCCAAACTGTCCATAGCCTGGTAACCGACCGCGAGACTATAGAAATACGGCGCCTTCACGCTGGCATAAGGGCGGTCAGGAACACGAAACCGCAAGCCGGTTTGTATGCTCACCTCGGCCAGCACGGCGCGCAGGTCAACATGGCGAAGATTCAGCGGCAGCGGGTTGGCCAGCACGGCTGCCAGCTCACGGCAAAATAGGACCTGCTCGACAGCGTTGGCAGCGGTGCAGCGCTCTACGTAGCCGATGAAGTGCCGTTGCAGCGTACCTTCGTTGTAGCCGATATCCAGCGTCACGAGCCCTTTGAGCGGCGCCGAGGATTGAACCGTGAAGTTCGCCCGGCCGGGACTGGTGGCGTCTAACCGCACGTCCTCCTTGACCAGTGCGATCGGCGCGCCATTGATCGAAAGTATCTTGTGCAGTTTCACGCCGGCTCACTCCCGCCCAGCCACTTGTCCACACGCCCGAGCACTTTTTCGAAGCCGCTCAGCGAGGGATCGTTGCCGGTTGATTCGCCGTTGCCGGCACCGGCGTCACCGACTGAGCTTCCGGGAGCGCCTTGCGCGGTGACCTTGTTGCCGGCGCGCCGGCCTTCGACTTTCTCCGGGTTCGATTCACGCTCGCTCAGCGTGAACTGCACAAGCCAGGCTTTCAGCGTGTCCGCCTCCCGAGCGCTGACACCGTCGGAGAACTCCACCTGGCGCACACCGAAGGCCTCGGCCGTGTCGTTCACAATCCGATACAGATGGAGCTGGCCACCGCCGGCGGTAGATTCCGCCATGCGCAGCAGATCGGTAAGCTGGGTTTTATCCGCGAAGGGGATCATCAGCGAAACGGCCAGCGTCTTGGGCTTGAAACCTTTGTGAGCCTTGTCGGTGTTGCTCGTTTGGCCGGACATGTCGCCGCTTTCGATACGCAGATTGGCCGTGACCTTGAGATTCTTGCCCTGGACTTTTTGCCCGTCGAGTAGCAGCGTCATAGGCCGACCAGCTCCTGTACGAAGCTCAGCCCTTCTTTGCTACCCACCAACAGCAGGGCGGCGCATTGAATCCATTCGTGGCCAGGCGCATCGCCGGCCAGCAGTTCGCGGCGCAATTCGCCAGCGGTGCCTGGGCCGATCATTCGCGCGCGCATGCTGACGTCTGGGTTGCCACCGATCAGCAAGTCTTTCAGGTCAGCCAGTTGCTTGTCCCGTCCCTGTTGCTGAGCGCTCTTGCGTGCCGCCAGCGTTGCCAGATCGGCCAACGGCGAGCTGTCGGCCGCGTAGCCTTCCAGCATCGCCAACTGCCCCGCCATGGACTGCTTGGCAGCTTTCACCACCGTGCAACGTTCAAGCGGCAAACCCTGCCAGCGCGGAAGCGTGCCGGCGCCGGGGATCTCCCACTTTTCGATTTCCAGTTTCACCAGGTGTTGCGCACGGCGCTCGGTTCGCACCAGGTCAGGGATCGGCAGCAAAGCATTGAACCGCGCCAAGCTGCTGGCCAGCTGCTCAAGGCGTGTCGCCAAAAACAGGATCGATAGTGCGTACTGCGGCCCACTCGGGCGCCCGCTGTCGCTGGCGTCCTCAAGTTTTTTGGCGAGATGTTCCAGCGCATTCGGCGCTGACAGAAATCGCTGATACCCCGCGCCCTGCCCCACACCGTTTTGAAACGGCGTTACCACCAGGCACGCAGGCACTTGGTCCATTTGCTCGGCCAGCGCCTTGCGTCCGGCCGCGATCGCGCTTTTGGCCATATCACCTACTGGCCCCGGGTTGGTGTTGGCCAGCCCGCTCAGACTCGCCAGGCGCTCGGCGGTGCTGGCCAGTTCGCCGCCGGCCAGATCCTTGGCTGCTGACAGCCCGCCCAGCCACTGAGTGGCCTGCTCTGGCCAGCGCATGGTCACCGGTGCCCAGGTCATGCCGGCGCAGTCCAGCGGATGGCTTTCATCGCTTTCAGGTTTTTGTCTTTTTGCGCCTTTTCCACAGCCAGGCGTAACGCCTCGGCATGCTGCTGCGCGGCTCGTCGGAACCGAACCAGATCAAGGCTGACTTGCTGCAACTGGGCGATGGTGTGCGGCCGGAAGGCCAGCACCTGGTCGATGTCATAGCAGGGGTAGACGTCGTCGAGCCCCAACAGCACCTGGCCGTTGAGATTCACCTGGTCATCGATGGCGCTGCTGTAGCGGTATGGCTCGCCCAATGCCTGGGAAGTAAAACCGCCAGCGATGTAGCCAGCGCAGCCCGTCGCGATCGCTTGCAGCTTCTCGTCACGCAGGGTCGCCAGAACCGCTTCGATATCGTCTACCCAGCCGCCATTTTTCCAGACCTGATTCGGTCCGGGCTTTTTCATGGTGTAACCCGTTGGCACGGCTTCGAAGCCTTCCAACGTTCGCGCCTCACCGGTAACGATGCTGTACACCACGACGCCGCCGAAGTAATCCACCAACTGCCAGGCCTTGCCGTTCCACCACGCAGCTTTTTGCTCCGGTACTGCAGGCGGCGTCACTTCGACGCAACCACCAGGAACCAGATATACGCCCGGCTCCAGCGGCGATTCATCGGCCGTTACGGCTCCAATGAAAATGCCAAGGTGGTCAGTTTGGTACACAATTTTTTCAGTCATGCTCGACCTCAGTACTTGATGCAGAAAAGGAGAGACAGGTTTCGTGGACGTGTCTCGGCGCCGCCGGCTGCGGCAACAGTGATGGCGTGGCTGTGACTCCCCGCCCCGCCTACCCCCACGTTGTGGCCGTGGGCGCCGGCAGCGCCCATACCAATGTTGTGGGCGTGAGCACCCGCCCAGTCGGTCGGTGCCGTGGTGCCGTTCTGCAGGTTTGCTGTCGTGAAGTTAGGACTACCGCCACCGACATTGTTGTTTTGCGCGCGGGGGGCGGTGTGTTGGTGATTGCCCTGCACATCGGTCCAGGCGGAGTGAATGTGTTCGCCTTGCGCATCCGTCCATGCGGAGTGGGCGTGGTCGCCAACGGCACCCGCTGACGCACCGTGGTTGTGAGATTGAATCAACATGTCCTGATAAGAGCCGAAGGCTCGTCCTGCATCGAGACCGCGACCGTCGTCCCAACCTCTTGGGAACAAGCCGCGCATGTCGGGCAGATTGAAAGTCGTTGATCCATCGCCAGCGCCGTAGTGCGCGCCGAGCAATGCAAACAGTCGCGCATAGGTTGTGCGTGATACCGCCGCACCGTTGCACTTCAGCCATCCTTCGGGCGCCCAAGAGATGGCGAAACCCGCCACCATGCCGGTCATAGAATCCCCGACTTGTTTCTGCAGTTTGTTCAGCGCGGCCGTAGACGCCAAGATCTCGCTGCTGTTGGTGGCCGGGTCGTCGCTGATTGCGTTGGGCAGGTTGCCGAGTCCGACGTCTGCCTTGGTCGTGGCCCGGGCGCGCAGTAACGGATAGTCGCCGGTACGAGAAGCGAGATATTTGATCAACGCACCGCCGACGGGCTCGGCATCGCGCAAGTCCACGATGTTGGTTGGCGATACGAAATCGGCGATTGGTACACAGTAATGGCGCACACCAGCGGCGTCGGTATAGTCGGTTTGTTCACCAAACACCACTTTCCACACAGCCACCCGGTCGTTCAACTGGCGCTCCAGGCAAACGTCTAAACAGATCTTGCCTACTGGGATAACTTCTTGGACGGCCTCTGCCTTCGCGATCGCCACGCGAATGCCCTCGACGTAGGCCGTGCCACCGTTGATCTGGTAACCGGTCTCCGCTTTTTCGAACATCAACGAGTCACTGAAAAAGAACGCTCGTCCGTAGAGATTGCGATTGCTCAGCCGCTCGCGCTCGTCGATGCCGGCAAGGCGTACCGTGAAATCATGCTGCCAAGTGCTGGCATCGATCTTCACACCGGTGAGCTGCATCGCACCGTCAAAGGCCACCAGAAAGTTGCGAGTGACGTTGTTGCCGATCTGCTCCGGCGGAATGTTTCTGCGCTTTTGCTGCAGGGGCACCGAAGACGCGGCGAACAAGATGCCATCGGCATCTTCGAGGCCGACCCAGTTGAAATCCCAGTCACCAATATCCGATCCCAACTGGGCGCTGTACACCACCTGGTTCGGATTCACGTAGCCGGCATTTTTTTCCGGGATCGTATAGACGTGGACGATCTGTTCAGCGGGTGGCTTGCCGGCAGCGCGATCGAGCGGCTTGGTCGGGTCAAGCCCCGGCACGTTGGCAAAGATGAACTGGGTAACAATCAGCGGCTGTTGCAGGCTTTGTTTCAGGGCGATTTGGCTTTCGCCGGCCAAGGTAATACTGGCGCTCACGGTGCGCTCCTACAGGCTGGCGACCAGCGTTTGCTGGTCGTCGTTGAAGTCAATCAGGGCGATTTGCAGCCCTACGGGGGTGATGGTTACGAAGTCATAGCGCCGGCACGTTCGGCCGTATTGCTGGATCAACACACGCAGCAGCTCGGGGTTCAGAGACAGCTGAGCGTTGCTGAATTTGAGCAGCACGACGTCCCAATCCCGATCGGGCTGACGCTCCTCGATCTCGACGTAACCCACACCGAGGCGCTGGAATATGCGTTTCAAGCCAGCGGTGCTGCCGGCGTCGACCGAGTTGATAAACGCGTATTTCACGCGCAGCCGAAACAGGGATTCGGGTTCGCCTTTGAACCGCGTCACGTCTCGCTGCCAGGCCCACAACTCAAGAATGTTCAGGTGGCAGGTGTCGGGGTCGATCTGCGAATAAGGCCAGCGCAGCCAGCCGGTCACGGTTTCCCACCATGCCTGGGCAGCGGCCACCAACTTCGACAGCTCGGTGCCGCCGAGCCAGAACGGCAGTTTCAGTTTGTTCATTGCACATCCACCTTCAGCGACGCCAGGCGCGGAATATCCAATCCGCTGGTGATGTCGACGCCAGGGGTGAACCGCAGTGATGCGATATCGGCGAACTGCTGGTGCAGTTCTTCCGCGAGTCGACTGAAGCTGAAACGCGACTGTGGATAAGTCAACGTGGGTTGATAGTCGCGGGGCGTGCTTTCTCGAAACGCTGCACGAATGAACAGCTCGACCTCAGTTTTGAGCGTGTCGACCTGCTCGGCGCTCAGGTTGGGCTGCGGCCAAAGCGTCATTTCGACGTCTACAGGGACTTCGGGCATGATCATGGCGAGCAGATCATCGCCGTGGCCGTGATTACCCTGGTCGCGGATATGCGAATTGATCTGCTCCAGATAAGTCGCCGCCGGCACACCCGCATCGAAAAGCACGAAGG
The DNA here is from genome assembly GCF_004307585.1 of Pseudomonas sp. Sample_20. Lineage (NCBI taxonomy): Bacteria > Pseudomonadati > Pseudomonadota > Gammaproteobacteria > Pseudomonadales > Pseudomonadaceae > Pseudomonas > Pseudomonas sp. Sample_20. Next base: position 32,452 of record NZ_RCOA01000071.1, read on the forward strand.
CATTGGCACTGCCTGGCCCACGCGGGGCGCCGTGCTCGAAATAGACGCCATCCGGACGCACGCCCGGGAAGGCTGAAATCATGGCGCGATACACGGCGTCGGTGTGCCATTGGTTTACCGCCGAGAACTGGTTGCGCACGCGCAAGCGCAGCTGGTCGTTCGGCTCCGGATCCGCACCTGGTGACTCCAGCCAACCGTCCTTGTTCACGACCTGGATGATGCCCGGTACCGGCACCGGCAAGATCGCGTAGTAGCCCGGGGCAAGGTTGAAACCACTGCCGGAATCGACCGCCTCCACCGGTACGTCCAGTTGCAGCTGACCCGCAACGAATGTCGCCGGCGCCGTGGTAATCAACTGGTAGACGTTGCCGTTGATCGCGGCAGACTGGACCACAATGCCTTTTTCCAGCTCCAGGACACCGTCCGGTAAAGCCCGGGTAAACAGCAATTTCCCCCGTGCCTTGGTAGCGCCTTTGCGCTCGACGTTGACCGCCCACGCGAGCGTGTCCAGCCAAGCGTCTACCGCTGTTTTCACGAAGAAATTGGGCAGCACCGTCAGGCACATAAAATCCAACAGCCACAGCACCGGCTTGGTCACCAGTGCGGTCATTACTCGCCAGAACGGCGAATAGCTGCTGGTGTTGGCCACTTTGGCGCCCTGGGCTTCGACCTCCTTCTCCCACGCAGCTTTCAGAGCGGCCTCGGTGGTCGGGATGCCGGCGTCGGCGATCACTTTTTTAAAGTCGACCTGGCTCACAGACTTACCTCAATCGAACCAAATTTCAGAGTTTTCGCAGTGACCAGGTAGACGCCTGGTTCCTGCTGGGTGATGCGCGCCGTACCCGGCACCAGGCGCTGGTCATCCTCCACCAACAGCTCCAGCTGCTGGATGCAGTCGCGCTGACGGAGCCGGTCGCGTTCTGCGACCAACGTCACCAGCAGCCCGCTGTCGCGGATCATGTGAGCGATGTCCTGGGCGATGCAGGCTCGGTCATTGATCAGCAGCGGCTGGCTGGACGGATCCAGTGCCAGGTCGTTATTGACGATCAACAGGTCTACGTACTCGCTCATCCGCCCACCGCCATAGCGACCATGTTTTCCACCTCCAGCGGATTCATCGGTTTGCTGGTGTGAATGTTCACGTTCTCCACATGCGTGCCCTTGTTCTGGCTGCTGTTGTTGTTCTGGATGCTGGTCAGCAACCCACCAGGTGGCACCGCTGCAGGGCGCGCCGGTGAAAGGCTGGGGATGGCCGCGTTGATGGTCTGCTGGGCTTTCTGCGCGGCGTTGGCGGTGTCGGCGGCATTGGTGGCAGCATCAACACCAGGCACCTCTGGCATGCCGCCGAAACGCGCTTCGATGTTCACGCCCGGGATGCTGTTGAGCAGCTCGATCACCCCGTTAACGGCCTTGGTGAAAATGCCGACGATGCTGTCCCAAGCCGCCTTGGCCATGCCTGACCAACCGCCCATAGAGTTAAACCAGTCGGCCAGTTTCTGGAGCTTGTCGGCAACGAACTGGAACGCGGCCGTATTCATCAGAGCGGACGTCCATTCGTCCCAGTAGTGGACGGCCGCAACAATGACCGCCACCAGGGCGAGAACACCGACCACGATCCATACCATCGGGTTGGCCAGCAGCGCCGCGTTGACCAGCCAGATAGCGCCCTGCCAAAGCAGCATGGCGCCGCGCACCAACGCTAGGCCCGCGCTGAGGGTGTAGATCACGGCCATGTAAGCCAGGATCGCGAGCTTCTGCAGCACGAAGCCGGCAACGGTGCGCAGGTTTAGCAACTGGACGACTTTCCACACCGACACCAGACCCAGCCAGGTCATCCGCGAAATCCCAACGACCAATGTCAGCAGCGACATGGCGCCAACGATGCCCATAATCGTCAGTGCGGTGATGCCGATCAGGCGCGTGATGTTGGGAAACAGCTGCGACCAGCGCACCAGGGTTTTGCCGATATCCACCATCTTGTTCATGAACGGCGTCAGCACCGGGATCAACACTTGGCCAAACACCACACGCATGACCTCGACCAGGGAGGCCCACTGCTGCCAAGGGTCCACCATGGCCCGGGCCATCTGCTCGGCGTTCTCCAACCCGCGCACCTTGCCCAACTGCTCGATGCCGTTGCGCAACCGATCGGTGTCTTTGGCCAGCGCGCCGATCACCTGGGCGCCCTCACCGCCGAAAGCCTCCATCAACTTGGCGCCGGCCGATGCGCTGGTCAGATCACCGAACTTGCCCTGCAGCTTGTCCAGGATCGCCATCATCGGCAGCACCTTGCCCTGCTGGTCGGTGAACTTCATCCCGAGTTTGTCCGACGCCGCGCCGATGTTTTCGAAAAACGCCTTGTAGCGTCCGCCGGCATCGCCGCCTTCCATGGTGCTGCTGAGCGTGCCGATCACTGCCATCTGCTCAGCCAGGTCGACGCCGGATGTGGTGGCGATCGCGCCGGCTTCTTTGAAAGCGTCCTTCATCGCCGCGCCGCTGGTGCGAAACAGCTGCACGGCCAGCGCCGTCTGCCCGCCGAGTTTTTCCACCCACGCGCCCTTCCCCATCGCATCCGCTTGGGACTTCTGCAGGTTGTAGAGCGTGCCGACGTATTCACCCATCGTTTCAGCGTCGGTTTTGGTGGCCTTGGCCAGCAGGTTGCTGGTGTTGGTGAAGATCGCGAGCTGGTTGCCGGCAAGGCCTTTGATGGCGCCTTCAATCAGATACGCCGAGGCCACAAAATCCTTTGCGTTCTCGCCGTAGCTCACCGCGAACTGCAGCGACTTGGCATTAAGCGCTGACAACGCATCCTCGGCGACGCCGAGCGATCGGACGTCGCCCAAGGCGCGATTGACCTCCAGCGCTGGTTCCATGGACTCACGGATCCCGACAACGGCCGCCGTCACGCCGCCGATGCCCATGCCGATCGTCTTGATGTGTTTTTCACTCTGATCGGCAAGCTCGGAGAAGCCCATTTTCACCTTGCCCAGAGGCGCGGTGACCTTGTCTTGCAAGCTCAGAATGAAAGCCAGGCTGGCGCTACGATCTGCCAATGTCGTTACCCGTTCAGCGCAAGGGCGATGCCGTTAGCCACGGCAAACTCCATGCGTTTCCAGTATTCGTCCTCCAGCCACTTGGCGGTTCCCATCGCTTCGGGCGTGGGTTCGGTACCAGGAAGCCAGCGGTTCGTCAGGGCCATTAACTGGCCCAGGCCGTTTTCGCTTAAGCGCTCAGCGTGCTCGTGCGCTTTTTTACGATCACCTCAACGTTCGGTGCGTACTCCTCAAGCAGCGCACCGGCGATCTGCATCACCATCACCGGGTTGCCCAGCAGCGGTTTCAGCGTGGCCTTTTCCTCTTGCTTGACGGTGGTCATCAACAGGTTGTTGCCCGGGGCGACCTTGTTGGTTTGGGTCAGAGCGTTGAAGTACTTGGTGACGTCCGCCGGCGTGAGGGTGAAGGTGAATTCCGCTTCGCCGACTTCCAGGGTGATTTCGGTGTTTTGACTCATTGGGGTGCTCTCTTGTTGACGTTGGGAAAAGTGGTGTCCTGCTGCGCTGGCGATCGCTGGCACACGCCACGGACGTATTGCTGCAGTCCGAGGATCATTTGCCGGCTTACGGCGAGCTGATCCCGGAGGGTGAAATAATCCGGTCGAGCGTCTGCTGCGAGTTCGGGGCGTCCTGCATCAGCCATGCGGGCGGTGCCGGCGGTGGCGGGCACAGATCCGGTGGCGGGACAGGTGGCGCGGACGAACAACCGGCCAGAGCCGTCGCTAACAGCGCGGCGCAGGCGCTCGTTTTCAGTGAGTGCATCGGTCAATTCCTGGGTGTTTCGTTGGTCGATCGCGTCCCGCTCGGCCAGCATTTCGCCGCTGATTCGGGCCGCTTCACGTAGGCCGTTCATTTCCCACTGCGCGCTGTCGCGCTCGCGCCTGGCGTCATCGCGCTGATCGGTTACCCGATCGAAGGCCAGCCACAACAGCAAGGTCAGCAGCAGGACGAGCGGCGCCAGGCGCAACGAGGAAAAACTCATCGCAGGCACAATTTCATTTCCGCCAGACGACGGTTGTGCAGGCCTGGAACGAAGCGCTTGCGCCCGTGCGCGTCGGTCACATACGCCCATACCGGCGTCTTGCCATCTGGCGCCCAGGCCAATGCTTTGCAGCCGTCGGCGATCCGGCCGGCATTGATCAATGCCACTGCACGACTGGCGCACGTGCTGGGCACTCCAACGTTGTGGCCGTGGCTTGTCAGAGCGTCGAAGGTGTTCTGGCCCACATCCGGGTTGGTGATGCAGTCGGCGAGCTGCAGCTGGGTTTTGCTGATCACCAATTGCTCCACCTCGGCGCAACGTCCTGGCGACCAGTAGTCACCGACCACTATCGGAAACGGACTGGTGTGTCGGGTGATGCCCATGCATACGGTCGGCAGACCGCCGGCCAGCTGATCGGCGTAAACGGTGTTCTGACCACGGCCTTCCCAGGTGCCCAGGAAGATCACCAGCGGAGCGCTGGCCAGCGCGAGCGCGCCAGCTTGAATCCGGCCGCGCAGGCTCATGGAAACCACACCCGCAGCAGTGCCGGCACAACCATTTGCAGCACGGAAGCGACCACCGTGAGGATGGTCAGCAAGCGGCCAACCTTCGCGCCGATGTCGTTCACCGCTACCGTCAGGGTCTGCTGGCCAGCGTTCAGCTCAGACAGCTGCCCCGCCATGTGCTCGAAACCCTGCTCCAACTTGGTGACCCGGGTCGGCACGGTTTCATGCCGGTCTTCCAGCTCGCCCAAGCGGTGTTCAAAGACAGCGAACTTCTGTTCCAGCGCTCCGAGGCGCACGGCGTCAGTAGTCATCGGCGATTACTCTGCTCAAACCCCGTTTGGCACGGGACGCACCGCGTTTTTCCGCCCAGCGCCTGGCGCGCCGGCGGGATCTCTTTGTCGCAGTCCTGACAATGGGTCAGGCTTGGCCCGAGCGGCACAGGCTTCAGCAGCTGGGCCTTGATGGCCTGGTCACGCTGGCGCTGTTCCAGTTCCTGGGCGCGATCGAACCAGTCCACCATCAGCGAATACCTTCGATCTCAACGGCAGCGAGGTACGGCACGCCGTTGGTGTGGATAAAGTCCGGACTGGTGACGTCGAATGGCACCTTGTGCTTGGTCTTTTCGCCGCCCTTCGGGTCGATCGCCAGGAGACTGGACACCTTCACCTTGCAACCGAAGGCTTCCACGCGCAGTTCCTCATCCCCACCGGCTTTGGCGAAGAACACCGCGTCGAACGGCTTGAGCTCGCGAAAGCTACCGGCCGAGCGCGCTGCATCGATCAGCAGTTGAAAGTTGGTGGTATCCAGCTCCAGTTCGCCGGCAGCGGCCACGTCGCCGTCCACGTAGCCGTCTGGAACACCTCGGGTCTGAGCCACTGCCGAGTTGTCGGTAATGTCCAGGGTGCAGTTCTCAACGTGCAGCGCGATGTCGCCTAGGCTCACGTCAAAGTTCTTGCCGCCAATCTTTGCCATGGGGCGTTACTCCGTTTTGTCGGTGGAAAGATCGAGGGCGATGTTCGCCGTGAGGTCTTTCGGGCAGTTGAGGGGTTTGAGCTTGATGTAGGCCGCTACCTTGGTTTTGCTGAGCCATTCCAGCACCAGGTCGCCGTCCTTCGGCGGCTCGATGTCGCCGGGGAACACTTCGCCGGCAAACTTGATGGACTTGGCCATGGCACGCAGCGGCGCCATCAGTTGGTTGGTATTCACCGCCATGCTGTTGGGCGTGTTGTTCAATCGGCGATCGGCGACGCGGCGGATCAGCAGGGGGCGAATCAGGCGAGCGGCCTTATCGGTGATGCGCAGGTATTCCACGACCTGAAAGTCACTGCCGGGTGTGTCCAGCATGTTGCAGTCACCCCAGTACACGCCTGGGTAATCCGGGTAGGTTTGCGTAACGGATAGCCGCGCGCGGTCCAGCTCAGTGCGCACGGCGGACGGCAGCGGGGTCAGCTCGCTATCAACAGGCACCTCGCCAAGTCCCAGCACGGCACCGGTGGCTACGCGCATCGGGCTATCAGCAATGCTCACCGCCGCATTGGCCAAGCGGCCAGCCAGCACGCCCAAATCGTTGCCGTGCAACTGAGGCACTACAGCTACGCGCGGCGCGGCGAGGTTTGCCACCAAGGCCTTTTGCTCAGTGAGGTACTGCGCCCAGGTCTGGTCGACGGCGATGCCGACACTGCTCGCCAGAAAGAACACTCGGCGGCCGTAGGTGTTGTTCAGGGCGACGGCTGCGTCATGCATCGCTGACAGCTCGTCAGCCTTCACTACAGGCTTGGTGATGATCACCGCTTCGACGGACACGCCCTGTTGCTGGGTCTTCTCCAGCGCAGTGGCCCAGTCACCTTCGGCGGCGATCGGGGCCGCGATGCAGGCCCAGCGCTGACCACCGTTCTGCCGCGCGGCAGCGATTTGGGTTTTGAGGTCGCTCGCTGGAACGCCCAGCGCGGCGTCCAAGTCGCTATCGGTGTTCAGCGGGATGAACTGGCCGACGTTCTTGGCGGCCGGGCCGATGAAAAGAAAGTAACGCTCAACCTCAGTCACGGCGCCCTGGCCTAGATTGAGATTGTCGACGGTGACTTGACCGAGTGCCATGCAGTGCCTCGTTAGCGGGGTGAATTTAGGATTTGTTGCAACACCTGGTTAATCAGGAGATTGGTTTCGCGTTCGGTTTCGGCGCCGATGAACTGGCGTTTCGGAAGCGTGATTTCCCAGCTCTGCGCGCCGGTGCTTTCGCTGCGCTGGTCGTCGAGGATCCGGATCAGCAAACCGGCTTTGGCGTAGTTCACATGCTCCTGAATCCACGCCACCGACGGCCGGACCAGCGTCTTTTTGCCCGCTTGGCGCACGCGGAAGCCCAACCGGCGCAGGCGCTTGGCCTGCTTGTCAGTTGCTGCTAAACCCGGTGGGGTTTTGTTCCAGCGGCGCATCTGTTGAGCGGTACGGCGTTCGCTCACGCCGTTGTGTTGCTGCGCGGCGACCCATCGGGTCAGGGCGTTTTTCCAGCCCAGTTCCGCTTCATCAGGGCTTACCCGGGTGACCACCATCAACTTGGCCAGACCGGCTTCCATCTTCCTTTTGGCCTTGCCGTCGCCTTTGCGTGGAGCGAACGGTGTGCCGTCCAGGTTCTTCTGCTCACGCACGCGCTTGCGGCTCATCGTGCGCACGCGTTTGGTGACCTGGTTCAGCAAGCGGCGGCGCAATTGCGGCGGAAGGCTCAGCAATGCCAACTGCTCGCGAACGCCCAAACGACCGCGAATGTCGAGTTCGAACGTGCTACGGGCCATCGGTGGCCACCTCGCCGCGCTCGGCGACCCAAAGGTCAAACGGGACAAACGCCCACGTTTTGCCAAAGGCCTTGATCTCGCCGGCGTCGTCCTCGGCCAGATACTGCGGCTCGACAAACTCCAGCGTGATTTCCACGTCGAACAGGTCGTTGTCGACAGGCTCGACAAGAAATTCCGGCGCCGGCAGCTCGTGACGGTCACGGTTGGCGTCGTGGCTTTCCAGCCAACTGCCCACCAGAGCCATCAGCCGCGCCGGATGGTCGGCGAAGCGCTCCAGGACGATCACGGCGCGATAATGCATGTCGCCCAGATGCATCCCGTCGACGTCGGGCTTCCAGATCAGTGCAAGCTTCACCTGCTCGGTGAAACTGTCGAGCTGTTCGGGTTCGACCAGACGGCGTTCCTGCAGGTAGGCGGTCAGCCCCTGGAGCTTGGTCATAGCAGCCCCGCCGTGACGCGGCCACGGCCTTGCAAGGCGCGCACTGCCGCTTGGCTGAATGCCAGGAACGTGCTTTCGCGTTCCGGCGCTTCCTTGCCCGTGTTCTCTGCGCTTTCGCGGCGGGTCACCGTGGCGAACTGTTGTAACGCGCTCGCCTTGGCCCGGCAGTACACGGCTCGACGGTAGATTTTCAGCTTCAACGCGTTATCAGGCAGAAGGTTCTGATCAGTTTGGATGAATGGCCATTCCTTGATCTGCTTCGGCGGGAGGTTGAGCGGATCGGGAACCTCGACACTGTTTACGCCAAGGGCTCGCCAGCGTTGTTTCAGCTCCGCCAGATCGGCATTGACCTCGACCATTGCCATGGTCAGGTCAGCGGCCAGCATGTCCACCAGGTACTCCGCCGGCAGGCGGTATCCTTTCTGGAATTCGGCAACAGACAGATCCGGCCAAAAGCCGTCGTTCTCGATCATCTGTTCCACAAACGTGGTGGGTTTACCGGAAAAGCTCATTGCTGACCGCTCAAATAGGGCGGGGAGACTGTTTTCCGTGGGGCTGGCCATAAATGGCAGACACACGTCCACAGTTCCCCGCTGGGGGGGTAGTCGGTTATTGGGCGCCGGTGACGGCGGGTGTTTGTTTGGCGATCGCTTTGCGGCACTTCGCAATGCGCGTCTCGTTGCCGGCTTTCGCGTACAGCTCGGTCGAGCGCTCCAGATGCTGGAGCGCGGTTTCCCACTGCTCGGCCTCCATGGCGCGCATGCCGATCAACTTGTGGTACTTGCTCGGAATTTGCTCGGTCAGCTCCCACTCACCGTCGACGCGGGGCAGCAGGTCAGACAGGTATGGCTCCGGGCTGCGCTGGGCGTTGTATTCCGCGTAAGCCCAATCGATTACCGCGTCGGCAACGAAGGTCTGCACGTCGCGCCGCTTGAACCGCTCGGGCATCTCCTGCCCCTGCCCGATCGCAAAGTCAGCCAGTGCCAGGCCATCTTCGAACTGCTCGGTGTCGAACAGCCAGACCATCACCTGGACCAGGACGCGGTTCGGCATCACCAGGCCCGAGTCCATGTAGCGCTGAATGAAGTCCTGATACTTGGGCAGCAGTTCCTCACGCTTGAGCGCCTGACGCCCGGCAAGACCCTTGATATCGCTCAGGCGTTGCAGATCCTGATCCAGCGAGGCTTCCATCAGCAGCAGGTGCTTTTTCGCGTTGGCCGGGCTGCTCAGGGCTTCCGCCGGCGAATACGCCAGCGGTGCCGCTGCAGCAGCAATCACTGCAGCGGTTCCCTGAGCCAAAGTGCGGCGCTTGTGTGCGAGAGCCAGGCTCACTTCACCAGCTCCACGTTCTCGGTCAGCGCGATTTTCTCCAGCTGCTCGATCACATAGCCTTCATTGCGGCTGTTGTAATCCTCGACGCGGGAGCGTTTCGGGTTGTCCACGGTTTGCTTGCGCCAGCTGGAGTCCTGGAAATAGATCGACAGGTTGTCCCAACTGGTGACCAGCACACCGTTGACCGGAAAGAACGGGACGCTGAAGCTCGGCAGACCGCCATAGGTGGCAATCACCTGGGCATCTTCGATGCGCTCTTTCTCGGTCGGCACGTCGCCTTGCTTGGCGTACAGCTTCGCTTTGTCCGCCGCCAACAGGTCGGTGCCGATGATGGCGATCAGGTCGCCGCCGTCGCGCAGACGTTCGTCCACCATCTGCTTGGTGTCATGTACCAGGGCGTCCAGGTTGGCGTAATCGCCATCCGGCCCCAGTGTCACCTTGCCCGCTTCCTTGCCTTCCTTGAGAACCTGTTGCGGCGCTTGCTCGCGCAACTGCTGCAGCCAGCCTTTGTTGACGTCCTGCAGCATTGGATAGGCTTCGATGTCGGTCTGCGCAGCCGCTTTCAAACCGTGGAAACCGACCATGATGCGATCCAAGGCGATCTGTTTCTGGACGGCCGCCGAGTAACGCTGGTGGAAGTCCGGAAACTTGGCCCAGGCGTCGATTTTCGCGTACGGCAGGCCCACGTCAGATTCAGTCGACGACAGCTCATAGGTGCTGTTATCCAGCTCCGACGCGTCCTTCGCTTCGCGATCGGTGGTCTTGGTATTGGTGCGACCGGTGACCGGGCCGGACACGCCGATGAACACTTTCTCGCCTTTGATCTCGGTCACTGGAATGACGTTGATGCGCTGCAGGAAGTCGGCTTTTGCGGTGATGGCGTCGTTCAGCTCTTGGGCGATCGACGGTTCAACGGAAAACATCTTGCTGGACAGCGGGACACCGTAAGTTTCGGCGATCGCCAGCTGCATTTCGGCGTACATCTTGGCGCCGTAAGCGCTCAGGGAACGGGCCATGATCAGAGCACCCGCACTTTGGATTTATCAGCGGGGCCAGCAGTGCGCGGCAACTGACGGCCGTTGCTGGTATTTTTCAGTTCGGTGAACTGCTTCTGCAAGCTGGTCAACGCTGCCAGCACAGCTTTGTTTCCGCCGCCGTTGCGCTTGAATTCGCGCTCTTCTTCGGCCGTGGTGACGATCTCGTCCACCGCCTCAGTGACATCATCGATCGGGGCTTGATCGGGTTCTGGTGCGTCTTCGGCGGCAGGCTCGATCACGGCTTGAATGCCAGCGGCGACAACCAGCAGCTGGGCCAGCAGGGCTTTCAAAGCCGTTGCGGTAGCTTCATCCATTGGGGGTTTGCTCTCGGTTGGGGTTTGCGGAGTGGTTTCGGTGGGTGTGTCTTCAATGCCGAAACGCTTGAACAGGCGGGTGAACATGGCGGCCAGACGGCCGATCTCGCCCTGCGTCCCGGTTTCGCGCAGTGGGCCGAGTTCCAGCGACGCGGCGTAATACGCGGCCCGGCTGGTTCGGTTGGAGAAATACAGCTCCTGAGTGCCGAGGCTGGCGGGCGAATCGGTCACCGCAAGCCCTGTCAGATAGGCCTTGCCGCTGCCGGCAAAATTCGGAGTGATTTCGATGCTGGAGAACAGCTTCTGGCCCTGATCGTTGAGGTACAGCAGGCGATCGTTCGGTTTTAGCTGGGCTTCCAGAGCAATTTGTCCGGGCTCCAGATCCTCGCCCTCTTCAACCAGGCGCACAGCGAATACGGTGCCGTGTGAACCAGGCCAGCGCTCGTGGTCGCACCAGATCACAGCGGTGTACTTGGCCGGTGTGTAGGTCTCGGCGATATCGCGCAGTTCCTGGGGAAGGATCTCGCGGCCATCGACGGTCGGGCCGCTGGTGGCAACACGTTTCCAGTAGGAGACAAGGGAACGGGGCATGAGTGGTGACTGCGCTCAATCGTTGAATGAGCCGCCACGATAGGGAGCCGTTTGCCGTCAAACAAACGGTTGAAACTCAGGGTTCTCCTATTTCCGCCAGATAGGCGAATCGCAGCATTTCACCCCGCGTTTCCGGCAGTTTCGCCGCATAGACTGCGGCCCATGAACTACCCGACTGAAGTTAAAGAAGCCGCAAAACGCCTCTACCTGCGCCGCTGTTCGGTGAAGGAAATACAGGCGCATTTGAAGCTGCCCAACATCCGAATCGTCTATTACTGGATCCGCCAAGGCGGCTGGGACGAGATGCTGACGGATGAAGAACCGTTGAGCGCGGTCAACAGGCGAATAACCCTGATCCTGGAAAAGATCGATCCGCTGACGAAGGCAGAACTGGACGAACTGGAGCGACTGACCGGCCTGCTTGAACGCCTGAAAAAGCTGTCCGCGAAACCTTCGCCGGCGCTGCCCTCAGATCGTCCGGACGAGCCTCGCGAACGCCAGCCTGGTCAACGTCGTGAACGAGGCGAAGGCGGCGCCAAGAAGCGTGAAAAGAAAGCGAAGAACGACATCAGCGGCCTGACCGAAGTAGATTTCCTCGATAAATTCATCTCGAAGATGTACGGCTATCAGAAAGAGCTTTTCGAGGCGAAGCAGAACCCACTGACACGCCGTGTCCGGAACATCCTCAAAAGCCGGCAGGTTGGCCTGACCTACTACTTCGCCGGCGAAGCGTTCATGGACGCCGTGCTGAGCGGTGACAACCAGGTCTTTTTGTCTGCCAGCCGATCGCAGTCCGAGATCTTTCGCAGCTACATCATCCAGTTTGCCAAGCAGTGGTTTGATATCGAACTGACCGGCAACCCGATCACGCTCAGTAATGGCGCCGAACTGCGCTTTCTCAGCACCAACAGCAGCACCGCCCAGGGCTATCACGGCCACGTCTATGTGGACGAGTATTTCTGGATTCGCGACTTCGAAAAACTCAGCACCGTCGCCAGCGCCATGGGGACCCACAAGAAATGGCGCAAAACCTATTTCTCGACGCCCAGCGCGGTGTCGCATCAAGCGTATCCGTTCTGGTCGGGCGAAGAATTTCGCAACAGCAAACGCGGCAAGAAGGCCGGCGGTGTGTGGCCCAGCGAAGCGGCCTACACGCAGGGCGCGCTGTGTCCAGACGGCCAGTGGCGCAAGACGATCACCCTGGACGATGCGATCGCCGGCGGTTGCGATCTGTTCGACCTGGAGCAGCTGCAGCTGGAGTACGACGAAGACAAATTTCAGCAGCTGTTCTACTGCAAATTCATCGACAGCACCCAAAGCGCATTCAGCCTCAAGGATCTGGAGCGCTGCTATTCGGATCTGTCGTTGTGGGAGGACTACAACCCGGACCTTGATCGACCGTTTGGCAACAGCCCGGTCTGGCTGGGCTACGACCCGAGCCGCACACGCGACGACGCCACCTGCGTGGTCATCGCACCGCCGCTTGAACCCGGCGCGAAGTTCCGCATTCTGGAGAAGCACAGCTGGCGTGGCCACTCGTTCACCTACCAGGCTGCACAGGTCAAGAAACTGACCGAACGCTTCAACGTCCAGCACATCGGCATCGACGTCACTGGCGTGGGTTACGGCGTGTTCGACCTGGTGCGCGACTTCTACGCCAAGGCAACGCCCATTCACTACAGCCTTGAGGCGAAAAACGCCTTGGTGCTCAAAGCCCAAGACACGATCCAAGGCAGTCGAATCGAGTGGGACGCCGGGTGGACGGACATCGCGCAGGCGTTCTTGACCATCAAGCGCGGCGCCACCAACAGCGGCCAGATCACCTACAGCGCTTCGCGCACCGATGCCACCGGGCACGCCGACATTGCCTGGGCGGTGATGCACGCTCTGGCCAACGAACCTTTGAACACCAACAAGCGGCGTCGCAGCCGCTACGTCACGAGTAATCAGACCAGCCATGGCCAACCGCAAACGCAGCAAGCAACACGTAGCCCAACGACAGCAACAGCCAATGCGCTCGTTTACGTTCGGAGAGCCGGAACAAGTGCTGTCCGGGAACATCGGCGAATACGTGGGCGTGTTCCCCAGCGACGACGGCAAAATCTACAAGCCTCCGGTTTCCCGGGTTGGCTTGGCCAAGCTGTTGCGCGCCAATGCCCACCACGGCGCCATTCCCAAGTTCAAACGAAACCTGCTGCTGCGTGAGTTCATCCCCTCGGCAGGCTGCAGCACTGAGACGATGGGGCGCGCCGGGCTGGACTACATGGTGTTTGGCGAAGCGTACTTCTACAACGACACCAACGCATTCGGCCAGGTGCTGGAGCTGCAGCACCTACCCGCCATCAACATGCGGGTAAAGGTCGACGGCGGGTTTGTGATGCTGCTGCCGGACAACAAGGAAATGGAGTTCGAACAGCACGAGATCTCCCACGTTCTGGATTACGACGTGGAACAGAACATTTACGGGATCCCCGACTACTTGGGCGGTCTGCAGGCGCTGCTGCTCAACGAGGCGGCGACCCTGTTCCGTCGCCGGTACTACAGCAACGGCGCGCACGCCGGTTACATCTTCTACACCAACGACCCCGACCTGACGGAAGAAGACGAAGACGAACTGCGCGCACAGATCAGTGCCAGCAAGGGCGTGGGCAACTTCCGCTCGATGTTCGTGAACATCCCTAACGGCAAGGAAAACGCGATTCAGATCATCCCCGTCGGGGACTTTCAGGCGAAAGACGAGCTGGAGAAAGTGAAAAACATCACCCGAAACGACGTCATCGCCGCCTGGCGTATGAACCCGGCACTGGCCGGCATCATTCCGGAAAACACCGGTGGTTTCGGGGACATCGAAAAGATTGATCGGGTGTACACGAGCAATGAGATCCGGCCGATCTGTCAGCTGTTCAACCAATTGAATGACACGCTTCGCGAAGACAGGCGTTTTAGCTGGAAAGCTACGTCAGAAGCAGCGGATATAACTACATGAAGTTCCCACAGAAAGAAAATCCACTACAAGCTGTGGCAAAATGGTGGCGATCAGCTGCCCCTGGGGAGGGACATAATGAGAGTTGTATGCAATTGCGGACACAAGGGCCGGATTGCCTCGCGAGAAGAGGTAACCAGAGCCTTTGTAAAACTGTACTGCCAATGCCTGGACGCAAAGTGCGGGCACACATGGGTGGCAAATCTGACGTTTTCACACACGCTCAGCCCGTCATCTCAGACGTTCGAACGGATGCTGATGGATCGCTTACGCGAGATGCCCAGAGCGAAGCAGCGGGAGCTTTTCGAACAGTTGGGATCGCAGGCGGTAGCCTAGTTACAAACCGCCGACGTACGAGCGCCGGCGATCGGGATCATTCAAAGAATGACGGTCAGCCCTCTGCGCTCTCCTTTGGGTTGATTGCCAGTATCTCGGCCACGCGGCGAACTTGCTGCTGTTCTACGCGGCTCAGCCGGCGATACAGATCGATCAGTCGACGCTCGATGTCCGTGAGTACGGCGATTTCCGACCCGGCTTGTTCGAGGTTGATTTGATCGTTCTTCTTGCGATCCAACATGCTAACTACTCCATAAAGTGCATTGCAGAAATGACTTTATGGGGGGTGAGCAGGCTCATTGGAATCAGGGCGACCCCAATGACGGCGTCGGTTCATTGCAAATTAAGACCGATGCCTGGCGGCATCGTCGGCCATGGCTTCGAGGATGCGGCGGATCGCTTTTTGGTCATCTTCTGGAATGCTTCGAAACTGGTTTATCAAGCAGTCTTCAACTTCCGTCAGAGCCTCGTTGGGCAAGGTCTTACGCGTTCCGTGAACGATGTACGCAACGTCAAAATCGAGCAGCGAGTTTGCAAGACTCAGATAGGACGCAGGCGCATCACTGGCGCCCGATTCATAGTTACCTTGGGTTCTTTTAGACACGCCAAGTTTTTCAGCCAGTTGATCTTGAGTCAGGCCAGCACCGGCGCGAAGTTCACGCAGCCTAGCGCCGATCTCTTCGGAGAGAGTCAATATTTTTCCACTCGCATATTTACATTGGCAGTTTTTTGCCACATCCTGCGCTTGTCATCACACGAAAACGCAGAGATTTGCACTATGCCGAACACAAGCATCACCGAGCAAGCCCGCAAGAAAGCACGGGAAGCGTTAGAGAAGCGCGGTCAGTCCGCAAAAGATTTCGCTGCTATGCACAACCTGAGTCCCAGCACCGTCTATGCGGTGCTGAGTGGACAGAGCCAATGTCGCCGTGGGGAGGCACACCGAGCCGCCGTTTTACTAGGCGTTAAACAAGGTGTGATCGAACAGTAACGGCAGGGGCAAACAGGGAAAAGTAGAAGTTGAAAACTCCAATCCTAGACACACGCAAAGAAGTCATGAGCGAGATCATTCGCAGCTATAACGGCGGCCGCGAAGCTGCAGCAGCACGCTTAGGTCTGAAGCTCAAAAAGTTCGACAACCATGCCTACGAAAATGCGGGTTGCAGTCCTCTGAGTGATACCCAAGTTTTCATGCTCGAGCAGGACTGTGGAACGAACCACTTCCCCAACTACATTGCCTCGATGTATGGGGGACTGTTCGTGCCAATGGCTGATCCTGAAACGCTGGACAACGTCGAACTTTACGCACGCTCCGTTCAAGTTTCTGCAAAACGAGGTTGCGTTGATCAAGCAATCGCCGCCGCTCTTGAAGACGGATCGATCAGTGATGAAGAAGCCGAATTCATCATGGACGCGCATAACCTCCACGTAGCAGCCAGGCACGCAGAAGTGCTGGCCGCAATCGCTCTCTACCGTGCAGGAAAAGCTCAATGAATAATTTGTCTGCAGTACCGGAATACCAAGATGTTCTGCAGAACGCTGCCCTGTCGTTCCTTGAGCGTCACCACTGCGAACACCTGAGCGACGACCAGCAACTGTTCAGCCGGGCTGTTCAGTTCCTGGTTGCAGACTACGACGTGAAAACGCAGGTCGCCGAAAAGATCGTCCATCTGGCGGGCACCACGATGGTCGCTGTACGCGATCGGCAACGCTTGAACATCCAGAACAGCACGTCGACGCACACCGTAATCGTTGATCCGGCCACCGGCAGACAGTGGGCCGTACCGGTCAGCGTCATCTATGAGCGAATCATCAACGCGCCAGACATCGGCCGCTTTCGCTTAGCCAACTCGTAACACCAACCCTCAAACAAACGCCTATCCCGCACTCCGTGGGTTTGGGTGAGCTGCGCCCGAAATCGAGGTTTCAAGATGGGAAACGCCGTAATTCTGACCACCCAGCTGCCACCCGCAGAAGCCGAAGCACTGCTGGCTGCGATGCGCGAGCAGTACCGCTTGAGCCTCAACGACTACTGGTACGCGGATGAATACCGGTACGTCCCGCAAGAAAAACGGCACAGCTCGATTCTCGAAAGAACTCCGGTGATGGCGGCGCAGAAACGCCTGATGGCCGCCCTCTCCCTCAGCCTCAAAGCAGTGAAGTAACCATGAAAGAAGATCTCCGCCACGATGTGCTGCAACGCCTCCAGTTCGACTTCGGACTCAAGCACCGAGTGGGCACCGATTACATGCGCGGGGGCACCTGCCCCAAGTGCAAGAAAAAGGAGTTGTATTCACGGTTCGATACGCCATGGATGGTGATTTGTGGACGCCCTGAAAAGTGCGGCCACACCTTGCACGTGAAAGAGCTGTACGACGATCTGTTTGAAGACTGGAGTAAGCGTGCGCCGGCGACGGACCAGCACCCTAACGCCACTGCCCGGGCTTATCTGGAGTTCGCTCGAGGCTTTCGGTTCGAACTGGTCCAAGGTTGGTTCACACAAGAAAGCTTCTATTCGCCTGAACACAACGCCGGCAGCGCCACGGTGCGTTTTGCTCTGGAAAAAGGCGGCTGGTGGGAACGCCTGATCGATCAGCCGCACCGTTTCGGCAAGATGAAGGCGCGTTTCAAATCCAAGGACAGCTATCGCGGCGTCTGGTGGTGCCCGCCCTGCGTCGACCTGCTTGAGGTCAAGGAGCTGTGGATTGTCGAAGGCATCTTCGATGCCATCGCCCTGGTGCATAACGACATCGCGGCGGTGTCGGCTATGTCGTCCAACGCGTTCCCTGCGGACTCGCTCAAAGCCCTCATCAAGACCCGCGAGGGCGGCAAGCTGCCCAAGTTGGTATGGGCGCTGGACAACGAACCGAGCGCCAACGCCTACACCCGACGTTGGGTCCGCGATGCCCGCGCGTTGGGTTTCGTCTGCGAATCAGCACTGATTCCGCAACGCGACGGCCGCAAGGCTGATTGGAACGACATGCACCAGCGCTGGAGCTTTATTCAGGACGACGCCAAGCGCGCCGAGCAGATTGCTACGGATCTCAAACAGGCTCGCCACCAGGGTGCGCTGCTGCTGGCTGAGAGCGCAGCGGAAAAAGCCTTGCTGATGTACGACTGGAACAAACGCGGCGAATTTCACCTGGGCTTTGGCAACCGTTTGTACTGGTTCAAGTTGGACATGGAGAAATTCAACCGCGCCATGTCCGACATCGAGGACAGCGAGAACCATGACGACCAATTGCTTAACCAGGCGCAACAGCGCGAAAAGGCACTGCAGCAGTCCGGCAGCGTCGTGGAGATTGCCAACTGCTACCCGCAAGCCCTGTATTTCCAGCGCAACGAAGTCACCGACGAGTCCTGGTACTACCTGCGTGTGGACTTCCCCCACGACTCCGAGAGTGTGAAAAACACCTTCACCAGCGGTCAGTTGTCCGCCGCGAGTGAATTCAAGAAACGCCTGCTCGGCATGGCGGCCGGCGCCATGTTCACCGGCAGCGGCCAGCAGCTCGACAAGCTGATGAAGGATCAGCTGTTTGGCATCAAAACCGTGTCGACCATCGACTACGTCGGCTACAGCAAGGAGTACGCCTGCTACGTCTACGGCGACCTCGCGATCAAGGACGGCACCACTTACAAGGTCAACAGCGAAGACTATTTCGAGTTCGGCAAGCTGCGCCTGAAAACGCTGCAGAAAGGCGTACCAATCAAGCTGCAGCGCGATGGCAAAGACTTCAACGAGAAGTGGGTACAGTTGCTGTGGACCTGTTTCGGCGCCCAGGGCTTCGTCGCACTGGTGTTCTTTTTCGGCTCACTGTTCTGCGAGCAGATCCGCGCGCGGTACCAGTCTTTCCCTTTTTTGGAAGCCACCGGTGAAGCGGGCGCGGGTAAAACCACCCTGCTCAACCTGCTGTGGAAACTGCTCGGCCGCGAAGGTTATGAGGGTTTCGACCCGATGAAATCGACCAAGGCCGGGCGTTCGCGCCTGATGGGTCAGGTGTCCGGCATGCCGGTGGTGTTTCTTGAAGCCGATCGCCACAGCGACGATCGGGCGCACGCCAAAACCTTCGAATGGGACGAGCTGAAAGACTTCTACGGCGGCGGCACGCTGGCCACCAAAGGCGTCAAGACAGCGGGCAACGAGACGTATGAACCGCCCTTTCGCGGAACGATCGCGATCAGCCAGAACGCGGCGGTGGTGGCGCACGAAGCGATCATGACGCGCATCGTTAAATTGCACTTTGTGCGTCCGATCGTTACGCCGGAAAGCCGTGCGGCCGCCGATCAGTTGAATGCGTTGGACGGCGCCACCCTCAGTCACTTCCTGTTGCGCGCCGTGGGCAAAGAGTCCGCTGTGCTTGAGCTGTTCGCCCAGCGCATGCCCGAACACGAAGCCAAGCTGCGCCGCCTGCACACGCACTGTTTTGCCTGCGGTACGGCCTATGCGAGCGAGCAAGGCAACTGCAGCAGTTGCGGCTACGACCTGCGCGGTTACATCCGCGTCGAGCGCATCAGCAAGAACCACGCGCAATTGTTGGCGCTGCTGGATGGCCTGCGCCTGGTGCTGAAACTCAGTGATCCGCAGGTCGCCGCCACGCAGCGGCAGATCGTGCGGATGGCCATTGAGCGCCAGGCCTCGATCAGTTCCGACCATCCGGCCGTCGCCGAATTTTGGGAGGTCTACGACTACCTCGAATCCTTGAGCGAAGACCCGGTGGTCGACCACAGCAGTGACCCGACGGTGATTGCCATCAACCTCAACGAATTCTGCGAGCGCGCCGCCGAACACAAACAGAAGCTGGCGGACGTGGCCACGTTGCGCGACCTGCTTAAGGAGTCGCGCTCGCGCAAATTTCTCGACAGCAACAAGGCCGTGCACAGCGCCGTGCGCGCCGCCTTCAATCACCGCAACCCTGTTTCCCAACCCCGGCCGACCACGGTCAAGTGCTGGACATTCAAGGCGTAAAGGAGAGCAAGACCGATGCAGATCCAAGTGTTTATGGGCCATACCGGCAACGGCCACACCAACAAGCTCCAGTCGGTGCAAGACCGTTTGGATTTGGCGGGACAACGCGCGCCGATCATTCAGGCCGGTGCTTACGCAGAGGACGGTTTGTTGCAGATGCTGGAAGTTCGAGCCGCCGCTGGCCAGCGCGAAATCCTCGTGGACGAGTGCAGCCGGCAACAGATTTTGCGGGTGTTGGAATGGCAGTCATGTGTTGAACATGAGCCGCGTTTCGACGGCCTGGTGATCCACCTGGCACGTAAGGACTGAGGAAAAAAACAGTGTCGAGGAGTTGCAGCTCCTCGACACCCGACTACAACTGAGGACCCTAACCATGCAAGCACAGAACCACAGCAGCAGCGGCGCGAAGGCTACCACACCGGCGCGGCACCTGGTGGCCACCGCGATTATCGGCGCCGCCGTTATCGGCTACCTGGTGCACAAAACCCCCGAGGCCCGTACGCGCCTGGAAAGCCTGAGCCAGATGGCCAGCCGCTTGGGCGATCTGAGCGCGACGGATGCCGCCGTGATCAGTCAGCTACTCGCCCGCCCCGCCACACAGGGAGACTCGCGCCATGTCCAGTGACCCAGTCGTAACACCGGTGCGCCGCTTTCCCTGGAACATCGATTACACCAGCGTGTGCGATCAGTGCGGCAAGTGGCGCGCCCAGGGCAATCACGATAAATGCAGCCGCCGGCGTCAGCGGCTGAATGCTCATCTGCGCCATCCCAAGCCCAAGGCATAGGCCGCGTCCACCAGAAGACGCACCCGCAGATACTTGGCCCGGAAACGGGCCTTTTTGTTTCCGATCGTCAGACTGTCGACATACGAGTACAGCGTTAGGGGTTTACATGAGTGGGGTCGAAGCTCGCGGAAAGTCCGTGAGAATCTATTTTCAATACAACGGGGTAAAGTGCCGGGAAGCGATCCCGGGCGGCAACACACCGGCGAACGTGGCGCAGGCCCGACGCCTGGTCGACATCATCGAATACGAAATACAGACCGGCACTTTTGACTATGCGCGACACTTTCCGCATTCCTCCAGGCTGGTGGAAAACACCTTTGGCCATTACCTGGACCTGTGGCTGAAGATCAAGGCCAACAGCGTCGCCGCCTCCAGCTACCGCGGTTACGCCAACAAGGCCGAAGTGCATGTGCGCCCGCGCTGGGGCAAGGTGCAGATCAACCACATCGATCACTTGGACCTGCAGGAGTGGATTCAAGACACGCTGTCCAAAACCCTGAAGAACAAGACCATCCGCGACATCATCAGCAATGTGCGCCAGGTGTTCCGCTTGTACCGCACGCGGATGAAAGTCGCGCATGACCCGACCGAGGGGTTGATGGTGCGCCTGCCCGATCCGGAAGCACCGGATCCGTTCACCCGCGCGGAAATCAGCCAGATCCTCAGCACCCCGACCCAGCGCACGCAGGAACTGTTGATGGTGCAGTTCATGTTATGGGCAGGCCCTCGGGTCTCGGAAACGATCGCCCTGGCCTGGGAGGACGTCGACCTGGCGCAAGGCACGGTGACCTTCCGGCGGTCCAAAGTGCGCGGGGCTTACCGCGTGACCAAGACCCGTCGATCGACGCGGCGGGTGCGCCTGCTGGCACCGGCATGGGATGCCCTGCGCAAAATCGATGCGCTGAACCGCAACCGAAAAGCGGAAACCGTGGAGGTGGTCGAGCGAGACAACAAGACGGTGCGAAAACACAAACTGCACTTTGTGTTCCTCAACACCAAAACCGGCTTGCCGCACGCCAACGATTTTGTCGTGCGCGATCGCTTTTTCAAGGCGCACTTGCTCGCCGCCGGCGTACGGTATCGGGGACCTGGTCAATGCCGGCACACCTACGCCAGTCAGCTGCTGACCACCGGCGTGGCATCAATCGACTGGATCGCCGAGCAGATGGGACATACCAACGGCAACATGATCCGTCAGCACTACGGAACGTGGATCAATGAAGACGGCCCGGATGTGGTGGGGATGCTGCAAATGGCGTTGAAGCTGACGCCGGTCACAGCTCCACACTAAAACCCCGCAGGCCGACGTTTTCGGCAAAGCGCCCCACAGCGGTCGAACTGGCCCAGGTGCGCAGTCGCTCACGCCGTGAGCGCACCGGCACCCAGCGTGCGCCGCTGCCGCCTAAAAGAATCGACAGGCCCCAATCGGGGCCACCTTCAATCTTGGCGACCATGCAGTCGCGCACCGCATGTTGCTCCACCAGGGCGCGCAATACGTCTTCGTGAATGCCTTCGCCGATCATCTATTCAGTTCCCGCTGACGCGCCTGTAAAGCGCGGTCGAATATGAGGTACAGCCCTTCGATGGCCCCGAGGTTGAGTGCTTTCACCGTTTCAATGCCCAGGGTGAAACCTTCAGCTCGGTCGGCGGCGTGCAGCGTGTCGGCTAGGGTGTTTGCCTGGACGATGCCAGCGAGCAACTTCAGCGCTTGCACATGCACAGAACGCGGCAGGTTAAGTGCCGCAAATTCGTCGTCGTCAATCATTGCCATTGCCATCCATTCAGAGTCCCCGGTTGCTCAAGAGCCAAATCGTACTGCTCGACGTCGATCAGCAGCCAGCCGCCGGTGGGTTGGTTAGACCCGTCGATCAAGAACCCCTGCACCATTGTTCCATGCGGCAGCATCACCCGCAGCGCGTTGGCCTCCTTGGGTCCTTGCAGGTAATGCTGCAGTTCAACGCGGACGCGACCGGAGCCCACATGAATGAGGCGCACCGGGCATTCGAGATTGGTTAGCTCGCCCGGCTCCCGCCCCTGATAGCGGGCCAACACGGTGACGGTGGCCAGACCTTCATAAAAGCACATGGGCATCCTTCAAATAATGAGTGGCTGCAGCAAGCCAAGCGGTAGGAGGATGGTAGACCAGTCCTGGGACGTCTGGTTTCCACGGCGCATGAAAAAGGCCCCCACACCTGGGCCAGATGTGGGGGCCGATTGAACATAAACGGCGTTATATTCACTAGTGGCCAATAGCCGCAATACGTCATAATTGGCGAACTGTGCATCCACACCCCGTGCCGGACCGACGGTCACGCCAGTGGCCCCTCTGCATTGAACCAGCTTCTTTCTGGCGCAATCCATGAGTCAACTAGGAGAAGTTTTATGAAATGTATGTGCTGGATCTGTTGGGAAAACGCGGTGCTCAAATATGAGGTGGGCGATTGGCAGAACATCGCCTGTGACGGATGCGGCCGTTACCTTATCAGCAAGCACTTCATGCAAGAAAATGTGGGCAACACGGCTGACGTGGAAGTGATGAGAAAACTCATCACAGACTCAGAGCGCGCGGGATTAATCCCGGCAGTAATCGATGGTACGGCTAGATACGCGTTATCACCTAGATGTGCACGGTGACACCTGTCCGTCACTGCCATAGCGCGCACAGAACGTTATATTAAGGCAGTCACGGCTCTGAAGATGTTTTCGGTACAAACTCTATTGATCGTACTTGGCCGTTTGCTTGGTCGTTGCGACTCTCTAATACTGTCGTAATCGCATGATCGCTTCGGTGATTGCGTTTGCATTTGCGTCTAGCGTTTCCAATGCCACGATGGCGTTCTCAGCAACTTCATCTGCACCAGCTCCCGAGATCCAATGAGTGATTTCCTCTATTGCGGCGCCCAGCGCATGCTGGTTGTGCAGCAGCAATGTGAGCGCGTCGGCTGTAATGACGTTGGGGTCTGTCTTCCTTGGCATCTGTATCTTCCTTAAAATTTAGCGCTGGTCTGAGTTAATCGATCCTATTCCATGACCTCAGTCCCAGGCCAGCGAGACGGATGCGCGCCATTGCACATTCGTCACACCGAAACGTTCGGCCATAGGCTTGGAAAAACGTTTCAACGGGGCACGGCCTGGCTTGGGAATAGGCGCAAGACCAGCGTCACAGCTCGCCCACTGCCATGCCTCCGCATTGTTCATCACCTTCGCTCTGATTGTGAAACTTTTCGGTTGGCCGTGGAACTGGTAGTCGATTACAAACAAATCCGCTTGCGTCATGATAACTCCTATCACTCATGAACAAGTGAGGTCACGTATCTCAAAAAATTCAGAGAAACTGTTCGACAATCGTTAACGCGAGCGAAGTCACTCAAGCCCACCGCTCGCGGTCAGTGGTTCTCTTGACTCAAATGGTGTGACTGAGTGAATCAGCGTATCCAAGAGCGCATCAGACCGAACCAAGCTGTTTGGATGATCCTTCTCGATTGCCCGAACCGGCATACTGGAGACGAGCGCGTCTCCAGGATCTTGGACGAGACTCAACCCTCCCGCCGCTCGCACGGCGGCGGCACCAAAAGCTCCGTCTCCATCATTGCCGGAGAGAATCAAGCTGACGACTCGGTTGCCGAAAACGGCAGCGGCCGTGTGAAACAGCCGGTCTACGGCGGGTTTGGAAAAATGTATTTTGGGCCCATCGTTTAGGTGCAAAACGCCAGGCTCAACAACTTCCAAATGTCTGCCTGGCGGGGCGAGATAGACACGGCCAGTCTCGATTGCAATCCCGTCTTCGGCATATTCCACAGGTAATGCTGACCAGGAGCCGAAGATGGATGCCAGCAGCCTTGGGCTAGAGGGGCCTGTATGCACAACAATCAAAACAGCTGCTGGGAAGTTCGCGGGTAGGCCTGAAAGAATTTGACGAAGTGGAGCGAAGCTTCCTTCCGATCCACCGATCACAACGATGTCTCTAAAAACATTCATGTTATTCATGCGCTCTGTCTTTTTTTGTTGAGCAAGAGCAGCAGGTGAATGTTCAATTTTCTGAGAGCCAATTCGCCTCGATTCGTCAGAGCTGATGATCGGTCAGTCGCCGACCAAGCTTAACGGTCGTTGGTCCTTCTTTTTCTGCACCAAAAATGTGCATCTGTCCCAGATCTGTCCCATATAGGCTTTTTTCAGCCGCCAAAAACCACAAACCCCCGACTTTCGCTAGGAAAATCAGGGGCTTGCGTTTACTGAATGTGGCGGTGAAGGAGAGATTCGAACTCTCGATACAGTTTCCTGTATACACACTTTCCAGGCGTGCTCCTTAAGCCACTCGGACACTTCACCGTATCTCCGCAGACATGTTCTGTCTGTCGAGGCGCGCTAATGTAGTCGAAAGCTTTTGCGATGGCAAACTTTTTTTCAGAATTTTCATGCGCTTAAGAGAGCGCGCTTCATTCTGCCAAAGCGGGCGATGGCAAACCCGCCAATCTCGGGTAAGCCGCACGCTTCCTTTATAGCAGGCAACACGCGCGCGACGCTGGCCGAAGCGCAAAACGGTGACTGGCAGGTCAGTCACGGCGCTTTACCTGGCCTGCGGCGGTGGGTAACGTCTGCCCATCTTTCTAATAAGGAATAGCGTCATGAGCGAGTTGATTGCCTACCACCTCGAAGACGGTATCGCGACCCTGACCCTGAACAATGGCAAGGTCAACGCGATTTCTCCGGATGTGATTGCGGCGTTTAACGCGGCGCTGGATCAGGCGGTGGCGGATCGCGCCGTGGTGATCATTACCGGGCAGCCGGGGATCCTCTCGGGCGGGTATGACCTGAAGGTGATGACCGCGGGCCCGAAAGAAGCCGTTGCGCTGGTGACGGCCGGTTCGACCCTAGCCCGCCGCCTGCTCTCTCACCCGTTCCCGGTGATCGTTGCTTGCCCGGGGCACGCTGTGGCCAAGGGCGCTTTCCTGCTGTTGTCCGCCGATTACCGCATCGGTGTCGATGGCCCGTTCAGCATCGGTCTGAACGAAGTGCAAATCGGCATGACCATGCACCACGCCGGTATCGAGCTGGCGCGTGATCGCTTGCGGCGTTCGGCTTTCCATCGCTCGGTGATCAATGGCGAGATGTTCGATCCGCAAAGTGCTGTTGATGCAGGCTTCCTCGACAAAGTCGTCACAGCCGAAGAATTGCAGGGCGCCGCGCTGGCTGCCGCGCGCCAGTTGAAGAAGATCAACATGCTCGCGCACAAGAACACCAAGCTCAAAGTGCGCAAGCAACTGCTGGAAACTCTTGACGACGCCATCCTGCAGGATCAGCAACATCTGGGCTGACTCGTCCAGGATCTGCCGGTAAGTGAATAGCCCGACCCTCGTGTCGGGCTTTTTCTTACGTCACGCGTCGAAGATTCGCGGAAAGCTCTAGGACGCGCCTGACAGGCAAGACTGAAACATGCGCTTAAACATCGGCCATCTCCGGACTCTATAGCGGCAATTGCCGAAAACAGTGCACATCCGTACACTGCGCCACCTTTTGTCCCGGTGGGCCTGCAAAAATGCTGTTTGTGTTTCGTATGTTGTTGATGGGCCTGCACTTTATTCTGGCCGGCGTGCTCGGCGTGATCCTTGGACTGTGCCGCCCGTTCAACCCGGACAACAGCCGACTCTGCGCCCGCCTCTACGCTTTGCCGGCGATGTGTATCTTGCGTTTGCGGGTCAGGTCCGAGGTCAACGGCTTGATGAACAAGCCCGACAGTTGCGTGATCATTGCCAACCATCAGTCCAACTACGATCTGTTCGTCTTCGGCAATGTCGTCCCGCGCCGCACCGTGTGTATCGGCAAGAAAAGCCTGAAGTGGGTGCCGTTGTTTGGCCAGTTGTTCTGGCTGGCCGGGAATGTGTTGATCGACCGTGGCAATGCGCACAAGGCGCGGCAGTCGATGCTGACGACGACCCACACCTTGCAGAACGAAGACACCTCGATCTGGGTGTTTCCGGAAGGCACCCGCAACCTCGGTGAAGATTTGTTGCCGTTCAAAAAAGGCGCGTTCCAGATGGCAATTGCCGCCGGCGTGCCGATCGTTCCGGTGTGCGTGAGCAGCTATATCAAGCACATGCGCCTGAATCGCTGGCGCAGTGGCAACGTTCTCATACGTTCCTTGCCGGCGATTCCTACAGTCGGATTGACCATGGACGACATGCCCATGCTGATCGAGCGATGCCGCGAGCAGATGCGCGAGTGCATCGAATCGATGGATCGGCAACTGCAAGCCGCGTGAAACAAGACCCGCCCTGTGCGGGTTTTCTTTTGCCGGGTGAACTGTAGAAGTTTCACTGACTCTCAAGCAGCGACACGGCTAAGCTGAAGCCTAGTTTTCCTGCCATCTGCCAAGAAGAAGTGAATCACCACCATGGGTCGAGTTGTTGCTGCTGCGGTGTACAGCGAGGGTAAGAAAGTCACCAATATTGCGCTGGACGAAGGTGCTGCCTGGGCCGCCAAACCCGGCCACTTCGTCTGGATCGGTCTGGAAGAACCGGACGCACAGGAGTTATCCAACCTGCAACGCCAATTCAATCTGCATGAATTGGCCATCGAAGATGCGCTGGAAAAACACAGCCGACCGAAACTGGAAACCTTTGGTGACGCTCTGTTTATCGTCACCTACTCACCGGTTCGCGAAAACGGCGTCTTGCAATTTATCGAAACGCATATCTTCGCCGGCAGGGGTTACATCATCACTGCTCGCAACGGCCACTCCGCGTCGTATGCCTATGTGCGGCAGCGCTGTGAAGCGCGCCCGCTGTTGCTCGAGCACGGGGAGGATTTCGTCCTGTACGCGCTGCTCGATTTCGTCATCGAGAACTATCAGCCGGTGGGCGAAGCGATCCACGCCGAGATCGATGAGCTGGAGCGCAACGTCTTGTGTAGCGCCCTCAACGAGCGTGACATTCAGAAGCTGCACGGTCTGCGCCGAGACGTGGTGCGCTTGCGTCGGTACGCGGCACCGATGGTGGAAATCGGCGAAGAGCTGCAAAAGCTGAGTTTCCCGTTCATCGACAAGAACATGCGACCGTACTTTCGCGATGTGCAGATTCACGTGACGCGGCAGATGGAAGACCTGAGCACGCTGGCGGACATTGCCAGCCAGACCATCGAGATCGGCGTGTTGCTCGAGGCATCCCGGCAGAGCGTGGTGCAGCGCAAGTTTGCGGCGTGGGCGGCGATTCTCGCGTTCCCGACGGCGGTAGCGGGGATCTACGGGATGAACTTCCAGAACATGCCGGAATTGACCTGGCATTACGGTTATTTTGCGGTGCTGGGGTTTATTGCGGTGGGGTGCGTGAGTTTGTGGGCGAGCTTCAAGCGGTCGGGGTGGTTGTAGCCGGGACCGCGTTGCCCCGGCGATTCGCGATCAGCCTTGCTCCCACAGAGATTGTGGGAGCAGGTCCTTTCAGCGTTGAGCCGCTTCTGGCTTGTGCGCCACGAAGCGCATCATCCACTCCGCAACCGTAGCGCCATGATGTTCCTGCTCAAGGCTGGCCATGCCTTTGCTGTAAATCTGCGAGCCCAGCGCTTCCTGGCGCAGGTCGAGCAGCGCGCGCGAGTAATCGTGAATGAATTCCGGGTGGCCCTGGAAGCACAGCACTTGGTCGTTGATGTGATAAGCCGCGAACGGGCAGAAATCGCTGGAGGCGATGACTGTCGCGTTTTCCGGTAGTTCGGTGACCTGATCCTGGTGGCTGATCAGCAGTGTCAGCTCTTCGCGCACCGGGCTCATCCACGGCGCCTTGGCTGCCAGCTGATAGCTGTGAGTGCCGACTCCCCAACCCTGGGAGGCCCGCTCGCTCTTGCCACCAAGCAGCAGCGCCAGCAATTGATGGCCAAAGCACACGCCGAGCAATTTGTCGCCGCGTTCGTAGCGATTCAGAAGATAGGTCTTGAGGGTCTGGATCCACGGATCCGTACCGAACGAATCGGCTTTGCTGCCGGTGACCAGGTACGCATCGAAAATCTCGTCGTCGCTTGGATAATCACCCTTCACCACGTTATAGACAGTGAACTCAGCGGCGATCGGTTGCTGCGAGAACAGGCGCTGGAACATCTGCCCATAGCCCTGATATTGGTCAATCAATTCGGGCCGCAGGATGTCGGTTTCGAGAATGCAGATGCGCAGCGACATAAAAAATACCTGACACGTGATGGGAATAATGAACACCCCAGAGCCTGCCTTGAAACACGTGGCCAAGGCAAGCCCCGAAATGCTCGCTGGCCCTAGAACATTTCACCTTTCGCCGCTTTGTCCAGCAGCAGCGCTGGCGGGGTAAAGCGCTCGCCGTATTGTTCCGCCAGATACTGCGCGCGGGCGATGAAGTCCTTCAGGCCATACTGGTTGATGAACTGCAGCGCCCCGCCGGTCCATGCGGCGAAACCGATGCCGAAGATAGAACCGACGTTGGCATCCGCCGTCGAGGTGAGCACGCCCTCCTCCACGCAACGCACGGTTTCGATGGCCTGCACGAACAACAGCCGATCACGCACATCCTTCGTAGAAATCTGTCCGTCGGCCTTCTCGAAGCGCGTTTTCAGCTCCGGCCACAAATGCTTCTGCGAGCCCGCTGGATACTCATAAAAACCGCCTCCGGCAGCTTTGCCCGGTCGCTTGAATTCATTGAGCATCAAGTCAATCACGGCAAAGGCCGGGTGCTCAATCAGCGGTTTCCCTTCAGCCTGTAGGTCCTTGGCCGTCTGTTGACGAATATGGCTCATCAGGCTGAGGGAAACTTCGTCGGAGATTGCCAGCGGCCCGACCGGCATCCCGGCCTTGCGCGCTTCGGCCTCGATCATCGGCGCACTGACGCCCTCGCCAAGCATGGCAATGCCTTCGTTGGTGAACGTGCCGAACACCCGCGAGGTAAAGAAGCCGCGACTGTCGTTGACCACGATCGGAGTCTTCTTGATTTGCAGAACGAAATCGAAACCGCGAGCGAGAGTTTCGGCGCTGGTCTGCGCACCTTTGATGATTTCCACCAGCGGCATTTTTTCTACCGGACTGAAGAAATGCAGGCCGATGAATTTGCTTTGATCGGCCACCGCCGTCGCCAGACCGGTGATCGGCAGCGTCGACGTATTGGAAGCAATGACCGCTTCACCGCCCACGACCTGTTGCGCGGCGGCGGACACCCTGGCTTTGAGTTGGCGATCCTCGAACACCGCTTCGATGATCAGATCGCAACCGGCCAGATCGGCATCGCTTTCGCTCGCAACGATTCGCGCCAGCACCGCTTCGCGCTGTTCGGCAGTCATTTGGCCACGGGCAACTTTCTTGTCCAGCAGCGCTGCGGAATGCGCTTTGCCCTTTTCGGCAGCGGCGAGGTTGATGTCCTTGAGGACGACGTCGATACCGGCCGAGGCGCTGACGAACGCGATGCCTGCGCCCATCATTCCGGCGCCGAGCACACCGACTTTGCGGGTTTTATAGGGCGCAAAACCTTGCGGTCTTGAACCGCCGGCGTTGATCTCGTTCAACTGGAACCAGAACGTACCGATCAGGTTTTTCGAAATCTGCCCGGTCGTCAGCTCGGTGAAGTAGCGGGTTTCGATCAGGTGCGCGGTGTCGAAATCGACCTGAGCGCCCTCCACCGCCGCGCATAGAATCTTCTCCGGCGCCGGCAGGGTGCCTTGGGTTTTCGCGCGCAGGATCGACGGCGCAATCGCCAGCATTTGCGCCACTTTCGGGTTCGATGGCGTGCCGCCAGGAATCTGGTAACCCTTGACGTCCCAGCGCTGCACTGGCGCCGGATTGGCGAGAATCCAGGCGCGCGCCTTGGCCAACAGCTCACCGCGATCCGCTGCCAGTTCATCAATCAGCCCGGCCTGCACCGCCTGTTGCGGGCGCACTTTTTTGCCTTCAAGCAAGTACGGCAGGGCTTTTTCGATGCCGAGCATGCGCACCATGCGCACCACCCCGCCGCCGCCCGGCAACAGGCCAAGGGTCACTTCCGGCAGACCGAGTTGCACCGAGGCGTCATCAACAGCAATGCGGTGGTGACAGGCCAGACAGATCTCCCAGCCGCCGCCCAGCGCGGCGCCGTTGATCGCCGCGACCACCGGTTTGCCGAGGGTTTCCAGGCTGCGCAATTGCGCCTTGAGGGTCAGCACCATGTCGTAGAAAGCTTTGGCTTCGGGCTTGCCGACCTTGATCAGTTCATTGAGGTCGCCGCCGGCAAAAAAGGTTTTCTTCGCGGAGGTGATGATCACTCCGGCGATGCTGTCTTTCTCCGCTGACAAACGAGCAACGCAAGCGGCCATGGCCTCGCGGTACACGGCGTTCATGGTGTTGGCGCTCTGGCCCGGCATGTCCATGGTCAGCACGACGATACCGTCCTGGCCTTTTTCGCAACGAATGGCTTCGCTCATAACAGGGTTCCTTGAAGTCGGGGCTCAGAGGCGTTCGATGATGGTGGCAATGCCCATGCCGCCGCCGACACACAGCGTCGCCAGGCCGTAGCGCAGATGCCGCGCTTCCAGTTCATCAAGCAGGGTGCCGAGGATCGCGCAACCCGTGGCGCCCAGCGGGTGGCCCATGGCGATCGAGCCGCCGTTGACGTTGACCTTGCCGGGATCGACGGCCATGTCCTTGATGAATTTCAACACCACCGAAGCAAACGCTTCGTTGACCTCGAACAGATCGATGTCCTCCACCCGCAATCCGGCCATGGCCAGCGCTTTGCGAGTCGCCGGCGCCGGGCCGGTGAGCATGATGGTCGGGTCGGTACTGGTGACGGCCGTGGCGACGATGCGCGCGCGTGGCTGCAGCCCCAGCGCGCGGCCCTTGGCTTCGGAGCCGATGAGCATCAGCGCCGCACCGTCGACAATTCCGGAACTGTTGCCCGGCGTGTGCACGTGGTTGATCCGCTCGACATGGCTGTAGACCCGCAACGCCGTGGCGTCAAAGCCCATCTGCCCGATCATTTCGAAACTTGGCTTGAGCTTGCCCAGGCCTTCGAGGGTCGATTCGGCGCGGATAAACTCATCGTGATCAAGCAGGATGATGCCGTTCTGATCCTGCACCGGCACCAGCGACTTGTTGAACGAGCCGTCGGACCGTGCTCGCGCGGCTTTTTGCTGGGAGTGCAGTGCGTAGGCATCGACATCCTGCCGGCTGAAGCCTTCGAGGGTGGCGATCAGATCGGCGCCGACCCCTTGCGGGGTGAAATGGCTGTGCAGGTTGGTCTGCGGGTCCAGCGCCCAGGCGCCGCCATCGCTGCCCATTGGCACCCGCGACATCGACTCGACGCCGCCAACCACCACCAGATCCTCGAAGCCCGAGCGCACTTTCATCGCGCCAAGATTCACCGCTTCCAGACCCGAAGCGCAGAAACGATTGATCTGCACACCGGCGACGCTGACGTCCCAGTCGGCCACTTGCACCGCCGTCTTGGCGATGTCCGAGCCTTGATCGCCAATCGGCGTGACGCAGCCGAGGACGACATCATCGACCTGACTGGTGTCCAGCGCGGTGCGCGCCTGCAAGGCGCTCAGCAAACCGGCCACCAGGTTGACCGGCTTCACGCTGTGCAGCGCGCCATCGGCCTTGCCTTTGCCACGCGGGGTGCGCAACGCATCGAAAATCAAAGCTTCAGTCATGACGTCCTCGAACCTGATTTATTGTCACTTCACTTTCGCCCTGCGCCGACTGGCAAGCAATGACCACATTGCTCGAAGCGCTTGACGCACACGCTCAGACGGACGGTCATCCGTCATCAGGTGAACCGGTTCAGGTCGCCGAGTTGTCTAGCCAGCGGGCGGCAAAGAAGCTGGCAATACGCCTCATGCCGTTTTAAGAGCTTTTGCAAAGAACTCCATATGAAATGGATCTAAGCGAAGGCAGACGCGGGCTCTAAGGTGAAGATGTACGCCATCGTCGTCGGGTTTTGCCGAGACGGGCGTCCTTTAACAGGAAGTGCAACGCGTGCCGTCAGGGATATGCAGTCAGGCATGCATCAGGAAATAACAATAAAGGCGGTCAAGCCATGTTCAAACAACCGAAAGTACGTCAAGCAGGACTCATTCTTTTCGCCACGACGCTGTTGCTGATCTTGCCGAATCTGACCAAGGTCATCGGCTGATTCAAACGTCGCGTGCTGTATATCGCCACTGAAAATGTGACTGGCCCGCTACCCGGGCCAGCGCGGTTGTGCCAACCTTTGCGCACTCCCACGACATGGACGGCGATCATTTGAAAACGCTCATTGCGCTCGGTGCCTTGCTGCTGAGCTTGCCCTTGTCCGCCGCACAACTGGATCTGCAGTTGGGCGCAAACAGCCGCACCTGGCAGACCGAAGAGCTGCTCAAGCATCCTCAGCTGCAAACTCTCACGATCAACAATGATGTTTCCTACAAGAAGGACATGACCTATCGGGCTGTGCCTCTGGCCGCATTGCTGACGGGGGTCAAGCCGGAGGATCACTTGCAGGCGGTGGCGCTGGATGGCTTTGCCGCAGAGTTGGCCGCCGCGCCCTTGCTGAACAAGGACGGCGCACGAGCATGGCTGGCAATCGAGGACCCGGCGCGGCCGTGGCCACCGTTGTCTGCCGGCAAGCACAGCGCCGGGCCGTTCTATCTGGTCTGGACCGATCCGCAGGCAGGTAATATCAGCCCCGAGCAGTGGCCGTTCGAAGTCGCCAGTATCAAGCTGATGGCCCCGGTGGCCCAACGCTTTCCTGCCCTGCTGCCCGATCCTGCCTTGAAGGCCGATGATCCGGTGAACCAGGGTTTTGCCCTGTTTCAGAAAAATTGCCTGGCCTGCCACCGGCTGAATGGTGCCGGAGACGCGCAGTTCGGTCCGGATCTGAATATTCCGTATAGCCCGACCGAGTATTTCGGGGCGGATTTCTTGAATCGCTACATCCGCGATCCGCAGAGTTTGCGTCAGTGGCCGCAGGCGAAGATGCCGGGGTTTTCCGCGCAGGTGTTGCCGGATGGAGACCTGGAAATGCTGGTGGGCTATCTCAAGCACATGGCCGGCCGCAAAGCCAAGCCATAAGCCTTAGGGTGTTATTACTGGCCTCTTCGCTGGCAAGCCAGCTCCCACAGGGTATGCGCAGAGTTCGAATCACCGGTCATCCTGTGGGAGCTGGCTTGCCAGCGATAGCGGTATCCCGAATCTATTGTTGCTGCACGGAAATAACCGGCGTCGGCGAGACGAACACCTTCGCATGCATCTGCTCGCAACCGCCGCCCCGGCGCATGCCACGGACCGGGCAGGCATCGAGATAATCCAGGCCGACCGCCAGCTTCAAGTGTCGCTCCGGACGCGCCAGTTGGTTGGTCACGTCGAAGCTGTACCACGCGTCATCCAGCCACGCTTCTGCCCAGGCATGACTGGCCAGATGCTCGCAATCTTCGCTGTAGAGATACCCCGACACGTAACGCGACGGCACGCCAAGACTGCGCGCGCAGGCCAGAAACGCATGGGCATGATCCTGACAAACCCCGGCGCGACCGGCGAAAGCTTCGGCGGCGCTGGTGTCGACTTCGGTTGAGCCCGGCGTGTAGGTCATGTGCTGATTCAAACCGTGCATCAAGTCGATCAGCGCGGTGCGATCACGCCGTTGCTTGCAGTTCTTCGCGGCAAATTCGCGCAAGGCTTCATCGGCTTCGGTCAGGCGCGTGAAGCGCAGGAACGGCAGCGCCGACTGGCTCTCATGTTCGGCCTCGCGCAATTCGTCAATATCGACCTGACCACGGGCGCCGATGATGATCGCTTCGTGGGGCTCGTCCATGGTCAGCACATGCAGGATGTTGCCGAACGGATCGAGCTGCGCACGCACCGGACGCGGCAGGTCGAGTTGCCAACTGAGGACATGCTGGCGCTCGCTGTCGTGGGGCGTCAGGCGCAGGTACTGGATGCTCGCGCGCACCTGATCTTCGTAGTGATAGGTCGTCTCGTGGCTTATGGAAAGTCTCATGCAGCCTCCAGGTAGGAACTGTGAATGGCGTTGCCCAACTGGCGCACCAGCGGGATGAATTCGGTCAGCCAGGCGTGCAGGCCTTCGTCGAGGATTTCGTTGATGCCGGTGTAGCGCAGGCGCGCGTCCATTTCCGCCGCCAGGCGTTGTGCCGGTCGGCCGTTGGCGCCTGGCAGTTGCGCGAGGATCTGGTCGATCTCTTCGGTACAGGCACGCAGCGAACGCGGCACATCGGCGCGTAACAGCAGCAGTTCGGCGACATGCCGGGCGCCGGGCGCGTCGCGGTAGATTTCGGTGTAGGCCTCGAATGAGGACAAGGCGCGCAGCAGCGCACTCCATTGGTAATAGGCGTGCGCCGTGCCGTCGCTGACTGCTTCGGCCTGATCGCCGGCCATTTCGTAACGGGCATCGAGCAGGCGCAGCGTGTTGTCCGCGCGCTCGATAAACGTGCCCAGACGAATAAAGCGAAACGCGTCGTTGCGCATGATCGTGCCGTATGAGGCGCCACGAAACAGGTGCGAACGCTCCTTGATCCATTCACAGAAACGGCTCATGCCATAACGACTCAGGCCCTGTTCGGCGATGCCGCGAATCTCCAGCCAGGTCGCGTTGATGTTTTCCCACATGTCCGCAGTGATTCGCCCGCGTACCGCATGAGCACTGGCCCGCGCTGCACCAAGGCAGCTGTAGATACTGGCCGGGTTGGCCGCATCCAGTGCGAAGAAATGCAGCAGGCGCTCGGCGTGGAGATCGCCGTGGCGTTCAAGGTAATCGTCCAGGGTGCCGGTGATCAGCAACGGCATGGCGAGTTCGTGCAGACCGTCGCCGCGCCCGTCCTGCGGCATCAGCGACAGCGAATAACTGATGTCGAGCATGCGCGCGAGATTCTCCGCACGCTCCAGGTAACGCGACATCCAGTACAGATCCGAGGCAGTTCTACTTAACATGGCAAGCTTCCTTCAATCCTCGACTACCCAGGTGTCCTTGGTGCCGCCGCCCTGGGAGGAGTTCACCACCAGGGAGCCTTCACGCAACGCGACACGGGTCAAACCGCCGGGCACGACCCGGGTTTCGCGGCCGGACAGCACGAACGGACGCAAGTCGATATGGCGCGGCGCGATGCCGTTTTCGACAAAGGTCGGACAGGTCGACAGCGATAGTGTCGGTTGCGCAATGTAGGCATGGGGTTTGGCTTTGATGCGCTCGCGAAAGGCATCGATTTCCGCCGTCGTCGCGGCTGGCCCAACGAGCATCCCGTAACCGCCGGAGCCTTGGGTCTCCTTGACCACCAGTTCCGGAAGATTGGCCAGCACGTGGGACAGCTCGGACGGGTTGCGGCACTGCCAGGTCGGCACGTTTTTCAGAATCGGCTCTTCGTCGAGGTAGAAACGGATCATGTCGGTGACAAACGGGTATACCGATTTATCGTCCGCCACTCCGGTGCCGATTGCGTTGGCCAGCACCACATTGCCGGAACGATAGGACGACAGCAGCCCCGGCACGCCGAGCATTGAGTCCGGGTTGAATGCCAGCGGATCGAGGAAGGCATCGTCGAGGCGACGATAGATCACGTCGACCGCTTTCGGGCCATCGGTGGTGCGCATGAAGACTTTGTCGTCACGCACGAACAGATCCGCACCTTCGACCAGTTCCACGCCCATTTCCCGGGCAAGAAACGCATGTTCGAAGAACGCGCTGTTGAAGCGTCCCGGCGTCAACACCACCACGCTCGGATTGTCGATCGGGCTTGAGCTTTTCAGGGTGTCGAGCAGCAGATTGGGATAGTGATCGATCGGGGCGATGCGTTGGGCGGAGAACAGTTCGGGGAACAGGCGCATCATCATCTTGCGGTCCTCGAGCATGTAGCTGACGCCACTGGGGGTGCGCAGGTTGTCTTCGAGGACGTAGTAAGTGCCATCGCCATCGCGCACCAGATCGACGCCGGAGATATGCGAGTAGATGTCGCGGTGCAGATCCAGGCCTTGCATCGCCAACTGGTATTGCTCGTTGGCCAGCACCTGTTCGGCGGGAATAATCCCGGCCTTGATGATGCGCTGCTCGTGGTAGAGGTCGGCGAGAAACATGTTCAACGCTTTGACCCGCTGAATGCAGCCGCGCTCGACAATCCGCCATTCACTGGCCGGAATGCTGCGGGGAATGGTGTCGAACGGAATCAGGCGCTCGGTGCCCTGCTCGTCGCCATAGAGCGTGAAGGTGATCCCGGCACGG
The DNA here is from genome assembly GCF_004307585.1 of Pseudomonas sp. Sample_20. Classification (NCBI taxonomy): domain Bacteria; kingdom Pseudomonadati; phylum Pseudomonadota; class Gammaproteobacteria; order Pseudomonadales; family Pseudomonadaceae; genus Pseudomonas; species Pseudomonas sp. Sample_20. The sequence continues at coordinate 68,742 of NZ_RCOA01000071.1, forward strand.
TGGAACAGCAGATCGGCCTCGCGGCGGCGCTGCGCGAGCAGCTCGTCGGGCGTCTCGGCCAGCCAGCGGGCAAATTCCCGGTAATGCGGGCGGACCAGTCCGCCGGCATCGTACATCTCGTCAAAATAGGTGCGGATCATGCCGTACTCCTTGTCACTCCGGACATACAGGCCTTCGCAAGGCCCGTGCCATCGGCATAAACGCTTTGATTTCAATCGGTTGTAGATCCACGCCGAAGGCTGCGCACCATTCCTGTGCGGCAAATGCCCCGGTCCGATTGCCCCCGCTTCATTGCGACGCACTGCATCGCCTATCACCAGCATAGTCAGAGTTGATTTCACTGCCCGGCCACGACTGCGGATAATCCGCGCATTCGCTGCAAAACTTCCCCGGCACGCCGCCGCGAAGTAGACAGCTCAACTGATCTGAACTGCCTTGGCAGCCCCGTCCCGACAGGACTTTATTGCATACCCGTCTTCCCTTTTAGCCACCCTCTCCGGTGGCTTTTTTTTGCCCAGGATTCTTGTTTCAGGGTTTTGCCACTGCGATGTGCAGAAGCCAGAAACGACAACGGCCGACCCGAAGGTCAGCCGTTGCCCGACAGACAATGCGCAATATCAATTCAACCGGTAACGATTGCGCACCTCCTGCTTCACGCCCCAACCCTCGATAATGCCGCCCAGCGGTTCGACCACGGCTGAAAAGCCTTGCTCGAAATCGCCGATGTCGTCATAGGTTGCGTACATCACTTTGCTCAATTCCAGCGACCAGGCGCCGTCGTCGCGCGCACTGACCTGGGCATTGATGGATTCACCACGAAATTTGCCTGCTGCCCTGCGCGCCCGCTCCTCGTCCGGGAAAATCGCGTAGAACTCGATGGGATGGAACCGGGAAAAATCGAAACCGCCTTCTTTCATGCGGCGCAGAACGTTGCTGCTGATGTCTTCTTGATAGGCTGTGCTCATGAATCGTCCCCCTCGATTGATGGATAGACTTTCCGTATTCCCGCCCCGGGCCTTTTGGCCTAAGTACTACGGCAACGTGGTTGCGCGCGGGAAACAAGCATGTAGCTGACAAGACCAGACCTTAGCGATCCATTCGCTGATCTCGCTTGCAGAGTAGCCCCAAGAGAGCGCCGCTGCCAAGGCCTGGATTACGAGATGACAGGAAGTGTTCAGACAGGGGTGATGCTGCGGATTTCGATGCCGTTCTGGGTCTTGAGGTTTTTCACCCCGGCATCGGCGGTGCGCCCTTCCAGATCATTCAGATCCAGCTTGGCGGCGACCGGAAGAAGCCGCTCTTTGACGAGCCGTGCGGCTTCATCATCGGACGGGCATTCCTCACGTTCGAAGACTTCATCGACAATTTCACCGTGATCATCCACGAAAGTGACTTTCCACTTTTGCATCAGTGCCTCCTCGATCAACCCGTAAATGGGCTTACCTCTATCTCGACTTTTTTCCGCGATAGTTGGTTCAAAAGGATTACAGCCGACAACGGTGAAAATAACCATCCAATCGGTAAGGCGGACTTCTGTGGCGAGGGGATTTATCCCCTCACCACAAAAGCTCCCTTGCAGAGCGACTTCAGCGTGATCAGTCGTTGCTCGGCTTGTTGACCGCTTGCAGCACGTATTGCGGCAAGGCGAACGCGCCGATGTGGATTTCCGGGTTGTAGTAACGGGTGACGATGCCGCTGCCGATGAAGCGCTGTTGCAGGGTTTCACGGCTGAGCTTGCGGTAGGCCGGGTTGGTCGAGCCCCAGGCGAAGGTCATCGAACCGCCGATGTAGGTCGGCACGGCGGCCTGATAGAAATGCCAGTCCGGGAACAGGCTGCGCAGGCGACCGGCGGTGGTTTTGACTTCGTCGATTTGCATGAACGGTGTGCCGTTCTGAGTCACCAGGATGCCGCCTTCGTTCAGGCAGCGGTGGCATGCCTGGTAGAAGTTCTCCGAGAACAGCACTTCGCCCGGGCCGATCGGGTCGGTGGAGTCGGAGATGATCACGTCGAATTTTTCAGTGGTGGTAGCGACGAAACGCATGCCGTCATCGATCACCAGGTTCAGGCGCGGATCGTCGTAGGCACCGGCGGAATGGTTCGGCAGGAACTCCTTGCACATGTCGACCACGGTGCCGTCGATTTCAACCATGGTGATGTGCTCGACGCCGGCGTGCTTGGTCACTTCGCGCAGCATACCGCCGTCACCGCCGCCGATGATCAGCACGCGCTTGGCAGTGCCATGGGCGAGGATCGGCACGTGGGTGAGCATCTCGTGGTAGATGAATTCGTCAGCTTCGGTGGTCTGGATCACGCCGTCCAGCGCCATCACCCGGCCCATGCGCGGGTTCTGGAAGATCACCAGATGCTGGTGTTCGGTGCGCACTTCGTGCAGCAGTTTTTCCATGCGAAAACGCTGGCCGTAGCCTTCGTAGAGGGTTTCCAGGTACTCGCTGGTCTTGGTGACGGTCATGGTCAAGTGCTCCGATAAATGCGCGGGCGCCATCGTGGGGACGATTGCCCGGGAAAGGCGCGCATTCTACGTTGCCGAAGATGACAGGTCGAACCTCCGGTTGTTTTTTACCAGCGCAAACCACTGTGGGAGCGAGCCTGCTCGCGAAAGCGCAGCATCAGTTGCCGGTGATGGCGACTGATCCAACGTCTTCGCGAGCAGGCTCGCTCCCACAGAGATGACCGTGTGATCGAAAATCAGCTCAGATCCGGACGTTGCCCCGTGGCCCGGCAATCGCCCAGATGATCAGGCCCAGCACCGGCAGGAGGATGATCAGCAACACCCAGACGATTTTCATTCCGGTGGAGGCGCCGCTTTTCAGCACGTTGATGATGGCCCAGATGTCGAGGGCAAGGATGATCAGGCCAATCAGACCGTTGAACGTGGAACCCATGGTGTCGCTCCAGAATAGTGGCATGCACTTTTAGGATAGACGGTCGCGCGCAGGGTTCCCTTTTATTGCGTTCAGATGTGAACGGCGACCTTCAAGGCTTCCAGCGCTGGCGCGGCGGCGATGCCAACCTCGGCGCACAACTCCAGCACGCGGGGCACATCGTTGCCGTAGACCAGGACCATTTGCAACTCATCGTCGAGCAACTGGCTGAAGTTCATCAACGTGTAACCGCCGTTCTCCTTGTTCAGGCTGCTCATTTGCACCTGGATGCGGTTGAGTGCGGTCAGCGCTTCGGTCTTGGCCAGTTGTTTGGGCTTGAGATTGAAATCGACGCCCGGACCAAACGAGGCAACGATTTGTGCGAACAGGTCGACATAGGTATCGGCCTGAAACAGCACGGTTTCCGGCAGGCTACCGACCACTACCCACTCACCCAGCGGGATCGGGAAAGTGTCGTCGTAGTTGATGTCCGGATTGGCGGTCAGAAAAGCCTCGGCATCGGCGTAGGCCTGAGCGGCTTCGTCGGCCACCTTCAGGATCTCGTCCTCGCCCATGCAGCCGGAGCTGATTTTGCTGATGAGTTCGACGAGTGCGGCTTTCATGAGGGCGGATCCTGTGGCGGAGGTGAATTTTCAGGGCGCGAAGGATAGCGCATTCTGCCCTTCGCCACAGTCCGTGGACTTTACGCCAGCAACTTTTCCAGCTGCGCGGTGGTATCGACTGCGCCCATGGTCCGCGCCGCGTCGAGCGCGGTCACGCCATTGGCGTCCTTGGCTTTCGGGTCTGCACCCTGGCCGATCAGGTAGTCGACGATTTCAACGCGGTTGAACATTGCCGCCATCATCAGCGCGGTACGGCCGTCGAAGGAAGAACCTTCAATCTCGGCGCCCGCCTCGACCAGCGCCTTGACCACCGCCAGATCGCCCTTGAACGCGGCGCCGGCAATCGGGCTCTGGCCGTTGCCATTGCGCATTTCCGGATCGGCCTTGTGTTTAAGCAGGACCTTCACCGCATCGACATGGCCGTAATAGCTGGCGAGCATCAACAAGGTGTCGCCCTTGCTGTTTTTCAGGTTCACCGGCAGCCCGGCGCTGACCAGGCGATCAAGCATCTCGGCATCACCGTCGCGCGCCTTGTTGAAAACCTGCTCGGTGAATTCGGCAGCTTCTTCAGGGGTCATCTGGCGGCTTTGGTCGGACATGGGGCACTCCATTTCGGTCTATCGGAAAGCCGACAGTTTCCCGAGCGCGACGGTGGCTGTCACTCGGTTTTTTCCGAGCGTCCCGATAGCCACACTCAATATCGATGTTTGCCCTGTTGAATTTCAGCGAGGATTTGCTCACTGACATGCACATAGGTTTCGCTGCCCGGCAGCCAGGCGAAGATCGGGTCATCGCCGGTGAGCCCGGGGTCAAAGCCTTCCGTTTTCAGGCGAGTTTTCTGGTATTTGAAGGTCCCGGTGGTTTCCATTTTCACTTTCACCCGCAAGAACAACGGCACGGCATAAGCCGGCATACGTTGCCGGACGAAACTCAGCAGTTCAGCGAAATCCAGCGTGGCCAAGGATTCGGCGGGAGTAATTGCAGCCATCCCCGCACGCCCATTGGTGTTGGGGATCTCCACACCGTAGGCCACGGCTTCAGCGATCAGCGGATGTTGCAGCAACAAATTCTCGACTTCGGTGGTCGACACGTTTTCACCCTTCCAGCGATAGGTATCGCCGAGGCGATCAACAAATTGCGCATGGCCGAAACCGATATTGCGCAGCAGGTCGCCGGTGTTGAAAAAGCGATCGCCCTTGTTGAACACATCGTGGAGGACGACGCGGGCGGTTTTCTGCGGGTCGGTGTAACCGTCCAGCGGTGCCTTGTCGTCGATCCGCGCCAGCAGCAGGCCCTGCTCGCCCTTGCCGACCTTGCGCATGAAACCATCATCGCCGCGCAATGGCTCGCCACTGTCATGGTCGTAAGCGACCAGTTCCCACGCCATCAGCGAAAACCCGACGGTGTTGTCGAAATTGAGGATGTTGGTGAAACCGATGTTGCCGTCGCTCGCCGCGTACAGCTCACAAATGTGCTCGACGGCAAAACGCGTCTTGAACTCGGCCCAGGCACCAGGACGCAAACCATTGCCGATCATCTTGCGCACGTCGTGGCGGCTGTCATCGGCGCTGACCGGTTGCTCGACCAGGTAGCGACACAGCTCACCGACATAGCCGATGGTGGTTGCGCGATAGCGGCGCACGTCACCCCAGAACTGGCTGGCGCTGAACTTGCGGCGGATGGCGAAACCCGAGGCGCCATTGATCGCCGATCCCCAGCACACGCACAGGCCCGTGGCGTGATACAGCGGCAAGGTGCAGTAAACGACATCATCCGGGCGCATATCGAGGGCGATCATGCCGAAGCTCGCCGAACTGCGCATCCAGCGTCCATGCTTGAAAACCCCGGCCTTGGGCAGGCCGGTGGTGCCGGAGGTGTAGATGTAGAAACACGGATCGTCGAAGAAAATCTGCGCGCTGCTCGGCGGGTTATCGCTACTGGCGTCAGCACTGGCGCTGATCAGATTGACGTAACCCTCAGGCGCGATGCCCGGATGGCTGTAGGTGTCCTGATCGGCGACGAACCAGGTGCGCGGCGCTGCGATCGCAACCTGATCACGCACGCCGGCATAGGCAGCGGTCAGTTCTTCGCCAACCACAATAGCCACCGGCGCAACCAGATTGATGCTGTGAACAAGCGTGTCGCGCATCAACGAGGTATTGAGCAGCGCACTCACCGCGCCGAGCTTGGCCAGCGCCAGGATTGTCACCAGTAATTCCGCACGGTTCTCGATGAACACCGCGACCACATCGCCCTTGCCGATGCCTTGCTCGCTCAGGTAATGCGCAATGCGATTGGCCCACTGGTTGACCTGCGTGTAGGTCAACGCCACGTCGCCCTGCAACAACGCCACACCATCGGGATTGCGCCGCGTCGCCTGCTCGAACGTCCAGCCCAGACCACACGTTTGGGTCGGATCCGTGACATTGGCCACTTTCATGCCTTTGACCACGCGGGGGATGGCCTTGGCGATCATCGGCAGTTTGCGGAGCATCATGCCCCAGGTAATCGTGTCGCTTGGTGCGTGACGCATGAAAGCTCCCCGTTCGATCTTGACGTGCAGACCGCTGTTCTTGTTATCGGGTAATGACTGCGACCGACGCGTTTACGCTGTGGGTCGAGAAGGAAAGTACGTCAGTGCTCGCGGGGCTGTACACGCGGTTTTTGCAATGATTTGTATCCCGTCGCGCCTCCGGGGAAGAGCGGATTCTGGTACGGACGTTTGGTTCCGTTGTACGGAGAAAAATCACGCAAAATGCAGGATGCACGATGGCCATTCATGCAGATTGCACGACGCCTGCAAAATGCAACGCCTTCAACTTATTGATTTTAAAAGGATTTTATTCGCACCAATACTGGCACAAACGCTGCAACTACCTCCGCATGCTTGCCATTCAAGTACATACGGAGCTGATGACATGAGCCTGATTCAAGAAAAATTTACATCGCTGTTCTCCAACTACGAAGTCAGCACTGCCCCACGTCCTGACGGTGGCATCCTGCTCACTCTGCGTAGCAGCGACGGCAAAGTCTTCAAACGCGCCCTCTCGTATCAGCAACTGCATGCCGGTGACCAACTGTCGTGGGCGATCAGCGCGATCCGCCGCGACCTGGCCGAACAAGCCAGCGAGCTGCCGCAAATTGCAATGCTGCAGAGCCAGCAGCGTTTTGCTCTGCCAACCTATCACTCGCTGTAATTTTTAAAGCGCTATAAACAAAACAGGCCGTGGAGCTTTCGCTTCACGGCCTGTTTTTTTGTGTTGATGCAGAACCCTGTGGGAGCGAGCTTGCTCGCGAAAGCGGTGTGTCAGGGCTAAATTTTTATCTGATATTGCGCCTTCGCGAGCAAGCTCGCTCCCACATTTGATTCGTGTGGATCAGAAAGCTTCGGGTTCAATTCCGGTGAAGATGTCGACGGTAATGTGGCTTCCCAGCTCCCCCCCTTCACGCGCCAGGCCGCAGGTTTTCAGGCCAGCCGACTGCGCAGCATCGAGCTCTTCGACGATGTCCGAGAGAAACAGGATCTCCCCCGCATCTACCCCAATTGCCTGCTGAATATGGCGATAAGACTGCGCCTCACGCTTCGGCCCCGATGTGGTGTCGAAATAGCCGCTGAACAGCGGCGTCAGATCCCCCGCCTCCGAGCAACCGAAGATCAGCTTCTGCGCCTGGATCGAGCCGGATGAGTAAACAAACAGTTGATAACCGGCCGCATGCCAACGTTGCAGCGCTTCAACGGCATCCGGATAAACATGCCCTTTCAGCTGCCCTGCCTGATAGCCCTGCGCCCAGACCATGCCCTGCAATGCCTTGAGCGGCGTGGCTTTGCGGTCTTCGGCGATCCAGCTCAAGAGGATTTCAACAACCCGTTCAACGTCAGCCAGCGGCTCATTGCTGTCTCGGCGCACGGCGTCGAGCTGTTCGGCGACATCAGCACGCGAAGCGTTCTGCCGCACAAAGTCGGGCAAATGTTTGGCGGCGTAGGGAAACAGCACGTCGAAGACGAAACTCACCGCGCTGGTGGTGCCTTCAATGTCGGTGAGGATGGCTTTGATCGACACGGTTTCAGTCCTCCAGACGCGGGAAGCGACCGGCGATGTCTTCGCCGGTGAAATTGGCAACCCAGCCTTCCGGGTTGTTGAACAGACGGATCGCCACAAAGTGCGGATGTTCGCCCATGTCGAACCAGTGCTTGGTGCCGGCCGGAACCGAGATCAGGTCGTTCTTCTCACAGAGAACGGCATAGACGTAATCGTCGATGTGCAGGGTAAACAAGCCACGACCGGCAACGAAAAATCGCACTTCGTCTTCGCCATGGCGGTGCTCTTCGAGGAACTTGGCGCGCAGTTCGGCTTTTTGCGGATGGTCGCTGTTGAGGCTGATCACGTCGACGGTGATGTAGCCGCGCTCGGTCATCAGCTTGTCGATCTGCTCTTTATAAGCGCTGATGACCTCTTCCTGACTGGCGCCGGGCTGGATCTTCGCGGCGGCCTGCCAGCGGTCGAAACGCACGCCCTGCTCGGCCAGCGTCGAGGCGATGTCTTCGAAATGGGTCAGCACCTTGTTGGGAATCTCAGGGCTGGAAACGTGATAAACGGACAGGCTGCTCATGGGCAATTCCTCGGTAGCGGCGGCGCCGTCCGGCTCTTGCAGACCGGTCGGGCGCCGCGTGGCATCAGGCAAACGGGCTGTTTCTGGTGAACTCAGCCTTGGCGGTTCATGACGCTGCGGGTTTTCAACTCGCATTCAAACAGGAATTCAAAAGCCTCGATCTGCCGCAGCGCGTCGCTCATCTGCGCGCCCCAGGTGTAGAGGCCATGGCCGCGAATCAGATAACCGACGCAATCGGGATGGGCGTCGAGCCAAGGCTGCACCTTGGCGGCGAGGCGCGCAATGTCCTGATCGTTGTCAAAAATCGGCACACGCACCCGTGATTCATGGGTGGAAATGCCGCTGAAGGCTTTCTGCAATTCGTAGTCTTCGAACTCGATGAAATCTTCCGGGGTCAGACGCGACAGCACCGTGGCATTCACCGAATGGGTGTGCAGCACCGCGCCGATCTCCGCGCGCCAACTGTAGAGCTGGGTGTGCAGCAAGGTTTCGGCGGAGGGTTTCTTGCCTGGTTCCAGGCTATTGCCGGACAGATCGGTAGCGAGCACGTCATCCACACCCAACTGGCCCTTGTGCTTGCCCGATACGGTCAACAGCGCTTCGCTCGGCGACAGGCGTGTCGAATAGTTGCTGCTGGTGGCTGGCGACCAGCCACGGCCATATAGAAAACGCCCGGCGTCAACGATCTGCTGGGCGAGCTGTTCACGGCTAAGGCTCATGGCCTGTCCTCTTGCATACATGTGGCAATGATAACGGCAGCGGCAAGCGCTGCGAGACTGGCAATACTAAAGGTCAATGTCGCGCCGAGGGCATTCCAGCTGTAGCCGGAATACAGCGCGCCGAGCGCCCCGCCGGTGCCGGCCAGTGCCGCATACAGCGCCTGGCCCTGGCCTTGCTGGCGGGCGCCGAAACTACGTTGCACGAAAGCGATGGCAGCCGCATGAAAGCTGCCGAAAGTCGCTGCGTGCAGCACTTGGGCGAACAACAGCACCCAGAGAAACTCCGCAAACGAACCGAGCAGCACCCAACGCAACGCCGCCAGCAGGAAACTCGCCAGCAGCACCCGGCGCAGGGAAAAGCGCGCCAGAATGCGGCTCATGGCCATGAACATCAGCACTTCCGCCACCACACCCACGGCCCAGAGCATGCCGATGACGCCACGGCTGTAACCGAGGCGTTCAAGGTGCAGGGTCAGAAAGGTGTAATACGGCCCATGGCTGACCTGCATCAGCGCGACGCAGGCATAAAACGCCAACACGCCGGGATGGCGCAATTGCTTGAGAAAGCCCTCACCCGCCGGCCGATTGCCTTGCGCCGGCTGCGCATTCGGCACCCACAGGCTGCTGAGAACGATACCGGCCATGATCAGCACCAGCGCCGCCGGGTAGATGTCCAGACTGAGCCATTCGAACAGCCGCCCCAGCACTACCACGGTGATGATGAAACCGATCGAGCCCCACAGGCGAATCTGGCTGTAGCGCGACGTTTGCCCCTGCAGATGCGCGAGAGTGATGACTTCAAACTGCGGCAGCACCGCATGCCAGAAGAACGCATGCAAGGCCATGACCATCGCCAGCCAGGCGTAGGTCTGACTGACGAAGATCAGCGAAAAGGTCAGCAACGTGCACACCGCACCAAAGCGCACGATGGCCAGACGCCTGCCGGTGTAATCGCCGAGCCAGCCCCAGATGTTCGGCGCCACACAGCGCATCAGCATCGGAATCGCCACCAGCTCGCCGATGCGCGCGGCGCTGAAGCCGAGGTGATCGAAGTACAGCGCCAGAAACGGCGCTGTCGAACCGAGCAAGGCGAAATAGAACAGATAGAAACTGGACAGCCGCCAGTAAGGAAGCGCCGCCACGCCGGTTATGCCGCGACGGCTTTGAGCGCAGCCATCAGAGCTGGCCCAGCACCGGCGTGCTCACGCGCACATCGGCGTTCTGCCCACGGTGGCGCAGCAGGTGATCCATCAGCACGATGGCCATCATCGCTTCGGCGATCGGCGTCGCGCGGATACCGACGCAAGGGTCGTGACGACCCTTGGTGATCACGTCGACCGGGTTGCCATTCACGTCGATCGAACGCCCCGGGGTGGTGATGCTCGAGGTCGGTTTCAATGCCAGATGCGCAACGATTGGCTGGCCGGACGAGATGCCACCGAGGATGCCGCCGGCGTTGTTGCTGAGAAAACCCTCCGGCGTCAGTTCATCGCGGTGTTCGGTGCCGCGCTGGGCGACACAGGCGAAACCGGCGCCGATCTCCACGCCTTTGACTGCGTTGATGCTCATCAGCGCGTGGGCCAGTTCGGCGTCGAGGCGATCGAAAATCGGCTCGCCAAGGCCCGGCATCACGCCTTCGGCGACCACGGTGATCTTCGCCCCGACCGAGTCCTGATCGCGGCGCAACTGGTCCATGTAGGCTTCCAGCTCCGGGACCTTGTCCGGGTCAGGGCTGAAGAAAGCGTTTTCTTCGACCGAATCCCAGGTCTTGAACGGAATTTCGATCGGGCCGAGCTGGCTCATGTAACCGCGAATGACGATGCCCTGACTGGCCAGATACTTCTTGGCGATCGCACCGGCCGCTACGCGCATGGCGGTTTCCCGCGCCGAACTGCGGCCACCGCCGCGATAATCGCGCTCGCCGTATTTATGGTGATAGGTGTAGTCGGCGTGGGCCGGGCGGAACAGGTCCTTGATCGCCGAGTAGTCCTTGGACTTCTGGTCGGTGTTGCGAATCAGCAGGCCGATCGAGCAACCGGTGGTGCGGCCCTCGAACACGCCGGAGAGGATTTCGACTTCATCGGCTTCCTGGCGCTGGGTGGTGTGGCGGCTGGTGCCAGGCTTGCGGCGATCGAGGTCGCGCTGCAGATCTTCCAGGGAAATCTCCAGACCCGGCGGGCAGCCGTCGACAATGGCGACCAACGCCGGACCATGGCTTTCGCCAGCGGTGGTGACAGTGAACAACTTGCCGTAGGTATTGCCGGACATGCAGGACGCTCCGTGAAATCAAACCCGAATTCTTGATGCGCGCCAGTATACGCAGGCTAACCGAGTAGTTCATCCTCGAACCTTAGTGGTGCTGGCGAGTCCAACCGGCACCTTGACCAATGATGGCGTGATGATGCTGCGAGTTCTGATCTTGAGTCTTACCCTCTTTACCGGCTTTGCCCAAGCGACAGTCCTACAGCGCCCGGTCACTCTGGACACCGGCAGCGGCGAACTTTTCGGTTCGCTGTTGCTGCCCAAGTCCGACAGCCCGGTGCCGATTGTTCTGATGATTTCTGGCTCGGGTCCTACAGATCGCGATGGAAACAACCCCGACGGCGGGCGTAACGACAGCCTCAAGCGCTTGGCCTGGGTGCTGGCCAAACACAACATCGCCAGCGTGCGCTATGACAAGCGTGGCGTTGCGGCGAGCCTGGCGGCCGCTCCCGATGAACGTGAGCTGTCAGTCGAGGGCTATGCGGCGGACGCGGTGGCGTGGGGGCAGAAGCTCAAGGCCGATCCGCGTTTCGGCAAACTGATTCTGCTCGGCCACAGCGAAGGCGCGCTGATTGCCAGCCTCGCTGCGCCGAAGCTGGACGCAGCGGCGGTGATCTCGCTGTCTGGCAGCGCGCGGCCGGTCGATGAAGTGATCCGCGAACAGTTGGCGCGCAGCCTGCCGCCGCCACTGATGCTGCGCAGCAACGAACTGCTCGACAGCCTCAAGGCCGGCCACGCCGATGACAACGTGCCGCAACCGTTGCAGGTGATCTTCCGCCCGAGCGTGCAGCCGTACCTGATTTCGCTGTTCCGTCAGGACCCGGCGCAAGCCTTTGCCCAGCTGAAAATGCCGGCACTGATCGTTCAGGGCAGCAACGACATTCAGGTCGGCACCGAAGACGCGAAGCTGCTCAAGGCGTCCAAACCGGACGCGCAACTGACGGTGATCGAAGGCATGAATCATGTGCTGCGCATCGTCCACAACGACATGAAGCGGCAATTGGCCTCCTACAAGGACCCGAATTTGCCCCTGGCCGCCGAACTGGGCGCCGCCGTCATCGAATTTATTGACGGAATTCGTGCAAGTTAACTGCGTTTTACCCTCCAGCCTCACAGAAAACGGCCGATAAGCCTTTGTCGCCAGCGCAACGTCTGGCGGCAAGCAGGGCTTGGACAGGATCTCGCCGTTATGACTGAAACCCAGACTTCACCCGACACCAGCGCTGAAAAAGACGCACCGCCAGCGGTCGAACTGCCGTGGGCGGATGTTCAGGCCGAGCACCACAAGATGCTCCGCCTGGCGCCGCTGCAGACCGACCGCAACACCGGTGGCCGGCCGTTGCGCTTTGTCGAATTCGGTTACGCCGAGCGCAACAGCAAAGAGCGCAGCCTGATGCGCATGGCGATCAAGCTGCCCAACCAGCGTGTGCGCAAAGAACAAAATCATCTTGATGTGTGGGTCGACCACGCGAGCAAACGTGTGAGTTTCGGTCCCGACAGTGGCTTGCAGGTCGAACCGCTGAATCGCGGCATTGGTCGTTTCATGGCCGCGCAAGGCATCAATTGGGCGAAAAAGCGCTGGCCCGGCTACACCGTCGAAGGCATGGACCTGAACAACAAGGACGCGCTAAACGAAGACACTCGCTTGCGTCGCGACCATTTCCTGCGCGTGCACGGTTTCGATGTGGTTTACGCCGACGCCCAGCATTTGAAAGGCAGCATCAAGGCGGTTCAGGTCGGTGATCTACTGGGTGACTGGAACAGCGAAAAACTGCAGATCGTCGAGATTCTTGAAGCCGCGCAGATGCTGCAGCAGGCCGAACAGAATCTCGCTGAGCAGGAAGTGAAACTGAAGAAGCAGGAAGAGAAAGTCAGCAAGTTCAAGCGTGAAGACGCCGGGTTGCGCTTCACCATTACGTGTCTGGTGGCGTTTGCGGTGTTTCAGGCGGGGTTGTTGATCTGGATTGCTACGCACCGCTGATGGCTTGGGTGCGTACTGATCGTTCCCATGCTCTGCGTGGGAACGATCTGTCACAACCTTAGACGCGGGACGCGAACAGGGCCTGATGCGCGCGGCACTGCTCGGCTGTCAGCATGAACACGCCATGCCCGCCGCGCTGGAACTCCAGCCAGGCGAAATCGACTTCCGGGTACAACGCCTCGACGTGCACCTGGCTGTTGCCCACCTCGACAATCAGTAAACCTTTCTCGGTCAGGTGATCCGCCGCTTCGGCGAGCATGCGCCGGACCAGATTCAGACCATCATCACCGCAGGCCAGGCCCAGTTCCGGCTCGTGCTGATATTCGTCCGGCATGTCGGCGAAATCTTCCGCGTCGACGTAGGGCGGGTTCGACACGATCAGATCGAAACGCTGACCCGGCAAACCATCGAAGCCATCACCCTGCACGGTGTAGACGCGCTCATCGACGCCATGGCGTTCGATGTTCTGGTTGGCTACTTCCAGCGCCTCGAACGACAGGTCCGCGAGCACTACCTCGGCATTCTGAAACTCGTAAGCACAGGCAATACCGATGCAACCGGAACCCGTGCACAGGTCGAGAATTCGTGCCGGTTCGTTGCCGATCCATGGCGCAAAGCGGTTTTCGATCAGCTCACCGATCGGCGAACGCGGGATCAGCACGCGCTGGTCGACGATGAACGACATGCCGCAGAACCACGCTTCACCGAGCAGGTAGGCGGTGGGAACGCGATCTTCGATGCGGCGCTTGAGCAAGCGCTGCAGATTGACCAGTTCGTCATCTTCGAGCGCGCAATCAAGATAGCTGTCGGCGATTTCCCAAGGCAGGTGCAAAGCGCCCAGCACCAACTGGCGAGCCTCGTCCCAGGCGTTGTCGGTGCCATGACCGAAAAACAGATCCTCCCCATGGAAGCGGCTGACGGCCCAACGGATGTGGTCGCGCAGGGTACGAAGTCGGGAAGTGATCACGGCGTAGAACTCCAGAAAAAACGACTGGCGATTCTAGCAGCCAAAACGCGCCACGACGACGCAGGAAAAACCGTGCGGCAACGGTAGGAGATTTCTTTTTTTTGCATCAGGCATTGAACGGAACGTGTAACTTGACAAGGCTGCAGGCCAAGAACGACGGCGCCTACGATGGTAGCGATTCACAGAACCGCTCAGCCAGAGGACAATGTCGCAAAAGCCCCACCCCGAGGAGCCCCAGAATGTCCGTTCCAAAAACGATGTTTCAACTCAGTGGCCGCGGTTACGCAGCGGCCACCCTGAGCCATGCCACCGTGGTCATCATCGATGCCCAGAAGGAATACCTCAGTGGCCCGCTGGCCCTGAGCGGCATGGACGCGGCCGTCGCGAACATCAAACAAGTGGTTGCCGCAGCCCGTGCCGCCGGTCGGCCGATCGTGCACGTGCGTCATCTCGGCACCGTTGGTGGCCTGTTCGACCCGCAGGGCGAACGTGGCGAGTTCATCCCTGGTCTGGAACCACAGGGTGATGAAACCATTATCGGCAAACTGCTGCCGAGCGCTTTCCATGGCACTGAGCTGCTCGAGCGTCTGCAGAACCTCGGCTCGCTGGACCTGATCGTTTGCGGATTCATGAGTCACTCCAGCGTCAGCACCACCGTGCGCGCGGCAAAGAACCTCGGTTTCCGCTGCACCCTGGTCGAAGACGCCTGCGCGACCCGCGATCTGCCGTTCAAGGGCGGCGTGCTCAGCGCCGAACGCGTGCAGGAAGCGGAAATGGCGATCATGGCTGACAACTTCGCCACGCTGGCCAAGACTCAGGACCTGATCTGATCCTGCCCTTGTGAGCGGTGCATTGGCGCCGCTCATCCGCTATATCCGCTGATTTGCCGCAAATGCCATAGCCTCAGGAACAACCCGGTCAACTCCCGGTCGAAGGGCCGATACCATTGAGGAAGGTCGGAATGAAGTTATCCGATGGATTTGACGCACGCCGTTTGCGGCCCAAAGGCCAAAGCAACTGGCGTTTTCGATTTGGCGCGGCGATCTCGGCCATTCTGGCGACGTTCGGCGTGCTGCTGGCGATGGCTGGTGCAGCCAGCCTGCTCGGCCGTCCGCCGGCGCTGGGTGACCTGAACGCATCACCGCTGGGCTCGGCAATCATGCTTGCCGTCGGCTTGCTGTTTCTGTATTTCGGCGTTGCCCTGTGGCGCCGCTGCCGCCGTCGCGCACGGCAATCGCGGGAACTGAACATGTCCCCGCATCTGATGAAAAAACACGACTGACCCAACGGCCTGGCTTTTTGCCGGGCCGTTTTCTGTCGACTTGGGTAAACTGGCCGCCCTTCGCGGAGGCTGACATGCAAGACGACGATTTTTCTCTGTTCAAAAGTGCCATCCAGGGCGTCAAGCCGATCAAGCACGACCGCGCCGACACCGGCAAACCCAAGGCTGACCGCGCGCAGATCGCCAAGCTGCGTCAGTCCGCCACCGTGCGAAGCGACACCACCATCATTGACGGCCTCTCCGACCAGTTCGTGATCGACGTCGGCCCGGAAGACGAGCTGATGTGGTCCCGCGACGGCGTGCAGGAAAGCCAGATGCGCAAGCTCAAGGTCGGGCAGATCCCGTTCGAAGGCAGTCTCGACCTGCACGGCATGAGCGTGGAAAAGGCTCGGGAAACACTTTGGGCCTTTCTCGCCGAAGCGACCAAATTCGAAATCCGCTGCGTGCGCGTGACGCACGGCAAGGCTGTGCGCCTGGATGGCAAGCGGCCGATGATCAAAAGCCACGTCAATACCTGGCTGCGCCAGCATGCGCAAGTGCTCGGTTTCTGCTCGTGCCAGGCCAAACACGGCGGTGCCGGCGCGGTTTATGTGATGCTGAAACGGACGATGATGGAAGGCCGCGACGAATAAAGCCGTCACACCGAACTTGCAGGGTTGTGTCCGCCACCGTACCCTTGCCCTTTGCGAAAATCCCCACAGGTAGTTTCATGTCCCTGGAACAGAATTACACCGCGATTCTCGGCCAATTGGGCGAGGACGTGTCCCGCGAGGGCCTGCTCGACACGCCAAAGCGTGCCGCCAAAGCCATGCAGTACCTCTGCCGCGGTTATGCACAGACGCTCGAAGAGGTCACCAACGGTGCCCTGTTCAGCTCCGACAACAGCGAGATGGTGCTGGTCAAGGACATCGAGCTGTATTCGTTGTGCGAACACCACCTGCTGCCGTTCATCGGCAAGGCGCATGTCGCCTACATCCCGAGCGGCAAAGTGCTGGGCCTGTCGAAGGTTGCGCGGATCGTCGATATGTACGCCCGCCGCCTGCAGATTCAGGAAAACCTCAGCCGCCAGATCGCCGATGCGGTAATGCAAGTCACCGGCGCGCTGGGCGTGGCCGTGGTGATCGAAGCCAAGCACATGTGCATGATGATGCGCGGCGTCGAAAAGCAGAATTCGTCGATGATCACTTCGGTGATGCTCGGTGAATTCCGTGAAAACGCGGCAACCCGTAGCGAATTCCTCAGCCTCATCAAGTAGTTCGCAACAGAAAAGAACCGGCATTGATCGCCGGTTTTTTTTCGCCTGTGAAAAATCGGGTAAGCTGCGCGCCTTTCTTCATTTGCACCGTGAGGCTTTCAACGTGTTCGTCAAAGCGCTTCGTGTCGGCCTCGGCCAACTGGTTATCTTCGTCGATTTCATCACCCGCCCGGGCAAGACAAAACGCCCCGCTGCTGCTCAGGCACAAGTCGACGCTGCCGCGAAAGATCTGACTCTGTACCAATTTCACGCCTGCCCGTTCTGCGTGAAAACCCGCCGCGCCCTGCATCGTCTGAATGTGCCGGTGGCGCTGAAAGACGCGAAGAACAACGAGCAGGATCGCCAGACCCTGCTGGAACAGGGTGGCCGGATCAAAGTGCCTTGCCTGCGTATTGAAGAGAACGGGCAAACCACCTGGATGTATGAATCCAAGGTGATTATCGATTATCTGGATAAGCGGTTTGCGGCGGTCTGATGTTAATGGGTTGGAGCGCTAGCCGCCTTCGCGAGCAGGCTCGCTCCCACCCTTGAAACGCATCCCGTCCTGCGGGAGCGACCTGCTCGCGAAGAGGCCCGCACTGACAATGCCGGCCCTTGAGCCGGCGTTTTTGCTAGGCCGCCCTCTCCATCTGCGCCCGCCGCACCACCGCCGCCAACCGCTTCAGCCCTTCATCCAGCCGCGCCGGATCGATGTGGCTGAAATTCAGGCGCAAATGCCCATGATGCTTGTCCGGCTCGGGAAAGAACGGTTCACCGGGCATGAATGCCACATCGTTAGCCAATGCCTCGTCGAGCAATGTCCGCGTATCCAGCGGTCGCTTCAGCGTCAGCCAGAAGAACAGCCCGCCCTGGGGCATGTTCCACTCAGCCAGATCGGTAAAATGCATTTCCAGCGCCAATTGAAACGCATCGCGCCGCTGCCGATAGAAATCCCGCAGCTCGCTCAAATGCTGTTGATACTTCTGCGAGCCGATCCATTGCAGCGCCTGCCATTGGCCGATGCGATTGGTGTGCAGATCCGCCGATTGCTTCAGTTTGAGCAGGTGCGGGAACAGATCCGGACTGGCGATCAAGTAACCGACACGCAAACCCGGGAGCAAGGTTTTCGACACGGTGCCAGTGTAGATCCAGCTGGCTTTTCTCAGACGCGCCGCAATCGGCTTCGCGCTGCCACCATCGAAAGTCAGTTCGCGGTATGGCTCATCTTCAATCAGCGTGACGCCAAATTCATCGAGCAATGCCGCGACTGCGGCGCGCTTGGCCTCGCTGTAGCGCACGGCGGAAGGATTCTGAAACGTCGGGATCAGGTAGATAAACGCCGGACGGTGTTGTTCCAGACGTTTGCGCAGTTGCGCCAGGTTGGGTCCGTCGGCTTCCTGCGGCACGGTCAGGCAATCGGCGCCAAACAGTTGGAAGATTTGCAGCGCGGCCAGATAAGTCGGCGCCTCCAACAGAATTTCCGTGCCCTTATCGAGGTACAGCTTGGCCGCCAGATCCAGGGTTTGCTGCGAGCCGCTGACCACCAGCACCTGACTCGCCTCGCATTCAAGGCCCAGCGCCCTCGCCTCTGCCGCCAGCGCCTCGCGCAAGGCCGGCTCGCCTTCGCTCATGCCGTACTGCCCCAGCGACAGCGGCATCTCGTCCCACTCCACCTTCGGCAACATCGTCTCAGCGGGCAAACCGCCGGCAAACGACATCACCTCTGGACGCTGGGCGGCGGCGAGAATTTCTCGGATCAAAGAACTTTTCAGGCGCGAGACACGTTCGGAAAAAGCCATGGGGGTCACCGTAGCGAGGCAGGTAAAAAATGAGTCAAACTGGTTGACTGAAACTACGACAGCTTGAGCGAGTACGTCAACATGCTTGACCTTAAAAACCCCGCAAGTCAGCAACAGGCCATGGAAGCGTTCTTCTTCGGCTATCAGGCGTTCACGGCCAAGGCGGATGAAATGCTCGAGCGCCGCGGACTCTCGCGGGTACATCAGCGCATCGTGTTTTTCATCGCGCGCTATCCGAACCTGAGTGTGAAAGAGTTGCTGGCCCTGCTGGGCGTAAGCAAACAAGCGTTGAACATGCCCCTGCGCCAGTTGCAGGAAATGCATCTGGTCGACAGCGTCGCTTCACAGACGGACAAGCGTAAGCGCCTGCTTGAGCTGACGGCGGAAGGCGCGAGGTTCGAGCAGGCGTTGCGCCGTGAGCAGGTGAAATTGCTCGAGCGGGTGTTTGCCGAGGCTGGGGAAGCGGCGGTGAATGGGTGGTTGGCGGTGAATCTGGCGCTTGGGGGCAGTCAGACGCATCTTGATTGACAGGACCGCCCTCTTCGCGAGCAGGCTCGCTCCCACACGGGAACGCTTTACAAAGATGGGAGCGAGCCTGCTCGCGAAGCCATCCTGCATGGGCATATATCCCTATCAGCAAAAAAATCGGCGACAAAAACCAAAACAATATTTGCTTTATTTGTACACAAAAGCATAATCCACTGCGTGCGAGTTCCTGACTACACGGTCAACAAATTCGCGTATGCCTCAAAGGGCCGCTGTCACCCCTCATGGGTCCGGCCCTGGAAATAACAATAAAACTCTTGAGGAGTACTCGCTGTGGAAAGCCGCAAATCCGAAGCACCGCCGCTCGAGCTCACGCCGCCATTACGCAATGGCCTGCTGGAGCGTCTGTTCAAACTCAGCTTGCATGGCACCACGGTGAAGACCGAGCTGATTGCCGGTCTGACAACCTTCATCACCATGGCTTACATCATTTTCGTCAACCCGAACATCATGGCCGATGCCGGGATCGATCACGGCGCAGCCTTCGTCGCCACCTGTATCGCTGCCGCATTGGGCTGCCTGTTGATGGGACTCTACGCCAACTGGCCGGTCGGCCTGGCGCCGGGCATGGGCCTCAATGCTTTCTTCACCTACACCGTGGTCGGCACCATGGGCTACAACTGGGAAACCGCCCTCGGCGCGGTGTTTGTCTCGGGCGTGCTGTTCATGTTCCTGACCTTTTCGCGGATTCGCGAGTGGCTGCTCAACAGCATTCCGGTCAGCCTGCGGTTTGCCATGGGCGCCGGTGTCGGTCTGTTCCTGGGCCTGATCGGGCTGAAGACTGCCGGCATCGTCGTCGACAGCCCGGCCACCCTGATCAAACTTGGCTCGCTGCGCGAACCCGGCCCGTTGCTCGCCGCGATCTGCTTCCTGATGATCGCGATCCTCAGTTACCACCGCGTGTTCGGTGCGATTCTGATCAGCATCATCACCGTCACCCTCGCCGGTTGGGGCCTGGGTCTGGTCCACTACGAGGGCATCATGTCCGCGCCGCCGAGCCTGGCGCCGACCTGGATGGCAATGAACGTCGCCGGCGTGTTCAACGTCAGCATGATCAGCGTAGTGCTGGCCTTCCTCTTCGTGCACATGTTCGACACCGCCGGCACGCTGATGGGCGTGGCCCAGCGCGCCAACCTTGTCGCCGCTGACGGTCGCATCGAGAACCTTTCCCGAGCCATGAAGGCAGATAGCGCCTCTAGCGTATTCGGCGCCGTGGTTGGCGTGCCCCCAGTGACAAGTTACGTGGAAAGCGCGGCCGGCGTAGCCGCTGGTGGTCGGACTGGTCTTACCGCCGTCACCGTGGGTGTGCTATTTATAGCGGCCATGTTTTTCGCACCGCTGGCTGGCATGATTCCCGCTTATGCCACAGCAGGTGCCCTGATTTACGTGGCGATGCTGATGATGGGCGGCATGGCCCACATCGAATGGGACGAGGCTACCGACGCCATTCCGGCGATTGTCACGGCGATCATGATGCCGCTGACCTTCTCCGTCGCCGACGGCATCGCGCTGGGCTTTATTACTTACGTCGCGTTGAAGGCCGGCACCGGCAAGTACAAGGAAATTTCCGTCAGCCTGTGGGTGCTCTGCGCGATCTTCATCGCCAAGTTCATCTTCCTGTAAGCGCTGCGCGGTTCAGGCTTCAAACCAGCCTCACCCTCACCGGTGGGGCTTTTGCACATCTCGATAACAACAAAGGAGCAAAACGATGAGTCTGGAAACCTGGCTGCTGTTCAGTGGCGCTGCACTGGTGGTGATCCTGATCCCGGGGCCACTGTCATTGCTGATGATCAGCAACAGTCTGAATTACGGTTTACGCAGGTCGTACCCCGCGTTCCTGGGTGGCGTGATCGCCTCGATCTGCCTGCTCAGCGCTTCGGCACTGGGGCTTGGCGCTCTGTTGCTGGCCTCGGAACAGTTGTTCAGCGCGCTGAAAATCATCGGTGCGCTGTACCTTTTTTATCTCGCCTGGCAGAGCTGGCAACAGTCGCGTCAGCCATCGACGGGTGCCGAAGTACCCGAAGCCGCACCGGTGCCGCGTTTTCGCACATTGTTCGGACGCGCTTTTGTACTGGGTGCGAGCAACCCTAAGGACATCCTGTTTTTCGCCGCGTTTCTTCCACAGTTCCTCCGCGCAGACCAACCGTTTCTGCCGCAGTTACTGATCATGATTGCGACCTGGGTAGTGCTCGATCTGTGCTGCAAACTGGCTTACGGTCTGGGTGCCAATGGTGCCGCACGTTATTTGCGCAGCGGCAAAGGCCAGAGTTGGTTCAATCGGGTGAGTGCCGGACTGTTTGGTGGTGCTGGCGCGGCGTCGTTGCTGGGCAGCCACTGACTGAAAAGCGCCACTATTGATTATCCTGCCGGAATGGATCTCGGGCAGGATCATGTTGTTCATGAATCAATTAAGTGTGAGCAACATCCAGTCCCTGATATGCAATAGATAGCAACAACCCTTCGATATACAGGTCTCGAAAGGCCAACGTAATATCCTTGGCCTTAACAACAATTGCCGGAACAAGGAAGTTCTAATGGCCACACTTATACGCGAAGCAATAGCACAAACCGACCCTGCAATACATGCGGACACCCAACCTGTTTCCGATACCGTCATAGTTATGGATTTGGGCTATGAATCCAACGAATACAAGCCTTCAACCATCGACCATGGCCAAACCAGTGGAAAATCGAGTCAGTTGCAAATGGTGGACGAAGTGTTCGGCCCTTTGGAGATTGGCGATATTTCGATTACTCGTACAGCGCTCGACGGACTAGGCGCAACAATTGACGGTCAGCCATTGAATGGCCAGAACAGCTTCTTTCGCCGCCCCAAACTTTCTTTTATCAATAGCTTGCAGTTCGACGCCAATAAAGTTGAACACTTTCTGAAAACTTCAACAGGCAGCGATGGCTACTTGTTACCCACGCTCCTGTTTGAAATGGCCAGCCAGCGCCCGCTTGGCGCCCCTCAGCTCTTGAGGGAAAACAATGCCAATGAAAAGGTAGCCGGCAATTACCGCG
Source organism: Pseudomonas sp. Sample_20 (assembly GCF_004307585.1). NCBI lineage: Bacteria > Pseudomonadati > Pseudomonadota > Gammaproteobacteria > Pseudomonadales > Pseudomonadaceae > Pseudomonas > Pseudomonas sp. Sample_20. The sequence continues at coordinate 90,673 of NZ_RCOA01000071.1, forward strand.
ACAAACTGGTAAAACTTCTGAGCGCAGCACAGTCGCTCGATCTACAACATGTGCACGTCCCCAAACATCATCCCCGCTGGGCGGCATTGACCAAAAGCTACGCGACGCTGGGCTCCAGCCTGGGCATCCAGGGTTTCGGCATTTTCATGGGGATTCGTGGCGTAATCGATGCGATCAAAGCCGATAACCGTGCTGAAGTAGCGATAAACAGCGCGGGCATTGCGTCGGAGCTGGCCTCCATCGCGGCCGATGTCACGGTCAGTAAAATAGCCACGCAGATGCTCACAGCCGGACAGAATGCTTACCGGGACTTCGCCAGAACACGCTTCGCCCTCAGACTGGGTCGATCGGGCGGTCTGGTCGGCGGCATGCTGACGCTGCCCTTCGACATCTTTACCGCCGTGAGATCCATGAACGCCGCTGAGAATGCCACCGGCAAAGAGGCTATGGATCATTACGTCAGCGCTGGCCTGAGCATTACCAGTGCAGCCATGACCGTCATTCTCGGCACTGCCGCGATGGCCGGTTTCTCGCTTGCCGGCCCCGTCGGGCTTGCAGCCGGCGCGATTCTCGCCATTGGCTCGCAGGTCTACGGTGCGGTACGTATCGTTGACGACATAGATGACTACATCGAATTAACCGTTGATGAGCGGTGGCGTAGCGGATGGTTTTCGTTCTGCATGATGGACGTCGACGAAAGCGTTCAAAACCGCTATATCAAGGCCAAAACACTACTTCAACACTCATTGCAGTTAAAAAAGACCGCGAGAACGCTACTCGATGGCCCCTTGAAAGAGAGCACCGAAGCCATCGTCAATGGCAAGTTTGATGTACGCCTGAAACCGACGCGGGTCTGGAAACGAAACTGGTGGACCAAACAGGATGCGTGGGAGTCGGTCAATGTCCCTGAAGTGGTAGGCACCGATGACATCATTGATGCAAGCGCAGGGGTTACAAAAGATACACCCGGCGCGGAACTGGGAGTTGCGGCAGAGGGCAAAAACATTCTCTGGTTTCTCAGCGAGGGTAATGACTCGATCAAAGGTGTAGAAAAAAAACCCAACACGTTCTATTACAAGTCAGGAAAAAAACAACTGTCGGGCGGTGAAGGCAATGACCAGTTCCTGTTTGAGAACGCAGCCGCTTTCCTCGAAAAGGACAGCCATGTTGCAGAATATTCAACGCTGAGCGGCGGCGCAGGAAATGACACACTGGTACTTGGCGGCAATTACTCCTCTCGTGATACGAACAGAACTGGCTATGACATAGATTTGCTGGCCGGAACATTGCAGATCATCACCAGCGATGTCGATGCCGAGAATAACAAAATATCCATCCTGCACAGTTTGCTGGACAGTATCGAAAATATTGAAACAGTCCATCGCGCAGCAAGCGTAGTAACCGGCACTGCGCAAAACAACGTCATCAAATCACGAGGCAGCGACATCATTGAAGCTGGCGCCGGAGACGATCAGATATTCCTCTCCCACGAAAAAGCAAAAGCGTCGGGAGGCGCCGGCGCGGATCAATATTACATTGCGCATGTGGCTGGTCGTTTTTCCATTATCGATGATGGTGAACAGACCAGTCATATCGTCATGAATTGGCGCAAGGACCTGATTGAGTCCTGGGCTATCGAGGGCAATGACCTGGTCATCCGCTCAGGCTTCGAAACTCATGACAATCCCAAAAACGTATTGACCATTCATGACGTTTACAAGAAAAACGAAGGCACAAGAAAGCTGAGCAACAAAAATCTGATTTTCATAACCAGTGATGATTGCCATTTCAGACTTGACCTGCCTGAAACAATCCCGGATGGCCACACCGCCGATATACCGGAAATTTTCGTCAAACGTGGCAAACCGGTAACACCGATCATTATTTATGCGCCGGAATGCTGGATCCGACACCGCAAGGAAGCGAGCTATTACGTACCGAGAACCGGCAAGGCCAACACTTTCTACGCGTTTTTACGTCCGGATGTCATAACCCGGATATATCTGGACTTCACCAGTGATGAGCTGACAAAAGCCGAGGCGCATTTTTTCTCCGACAAACCCAAGTCATATCGACTGACTGTCGGCTGCCATCTCGTCTATCACTTCGGCGCGAAGACCATCAAGCTGAATTATTACTCGGCTGCGCGTAGCGAAGACGATCACGACAATATCATCAAGATCCTGCGAACCATGGCCGTGCGACCGTTCGGCCGTTATGTGTTGATTTTCAAGGACGGTGTCGTTGCAAACGCTGGTCTTACAGCGGAAACCGACATCCCGCCAGCCTTTACTGACTTCTCGGTCTCGAGGCATTGGGTAACCCAGATGAAAGTGCCACTCACGGGTCGTTCTCGACAGTGCTTTTATGCGCTGCCTGAGAAAGCGGGTTACTCGCTTGGCACTACGAGGAGTTGCGCAATGCCGATACCACTGGCCGTGCAAACCAGCATGGACGCCTATGAAGGAGTGGGTGCGAGTTATCTCATCCACGTACTGCCTGACATGACTATCAGACTCTCGACTCCTGGCGCGCTCGCCAATGCCAAAGAGCGGCTTCCCTACTCATCCACCTGGGAACTTGATGCAACGCAGCTCGGCGAGATCGATATAAAACTCGAAGAAAACCGGCTTTCCATCGGCACTACCACTTTTTATCTGCCTGTCTATGAAAGCGAGGATTTGATAGACCAGATCCGCGTTATTGCCACCGGTGGAGTTGTACATACGGTCGATCTGGTCTTTGACCGTGTCTATCTGGATGGTCTCGATGCACGTTTTTTCGAAGAGCCCGACGCCTCAAAAGCACTCCCGCAAGCTCTTGCCGCATTGGCCAATGACGAAGTCAAAGTCTGGAACATTATCTGCCTTAACGACCAGACCGCGCGCGTGGGCTACAACTTTGCCGCGCATGGCTGGGTATTGCGTGCCGACAAATCCCGCATCGAAAAGTCTGCTTTAAGGGTGGTGAATCGCTGCAACCACCAAACCAACATTTTCGGCCCCGTTTCTGTGATGAAAGTGCCTCCCGCGTAATTCGCCGGTCGTTCGTCAATAAACCCATTTTTTCGAGCGTTGCTGTCTACGCGGCACTTGCACGCGTCTGCGCGCTCTTTTACCGAGCATTCCCCATGGCCAAGTCACCCAAAAAAGTCCCTGCAGTAAAACCACCCAATGCCCCCGATGCTGGACATTCCGGCTCACCGCCTCTCGTCAGCCGTATGGGCCTGGACATGCCTGACGCCATGCTTCTGGGCATCGATTCACCGGCCGTCAGTCAAGCGGCAAGCACATCTGCCGCAGCCAGAACACCGCCCACGGTTACTGTTCACGCCCTGCCGGATGCAACGGAAAACTTCAGCGCCACTCGTAACGCAATCGCCTGGCCGCAAGAGCGTTTCCACGAACTGGTACCCGTGGCGCAGAACGAAGGTTTGTTCACCGGACCGGATCAGCGCACGTACGCTCAGATCGCTAATGAAGGCCAGTTCGTCGTCGAGCAGGACGGGCAAGGCAATTATCATGTGCCTCTGACCTTCGCACCCGGTGTGCCCGGCCTGCCCCTGACCCGCCTCGAGGGTCAGACGACTTGGCAGATCCGGCGGCCCGAGAGGCTATCCAACCGGCCTGCATCCGCCACCCCCAACCTGCCCTCATACATCTCGCCGGCCGACGCCATGACGCTGAGCAAGCCTGAGCTGGCAACGGAGGGCCTTCGATACAACAGACTCAGGCAGACCTTCGTAACGACGGTGGACGGCACGGTCATGGTGCGCAAAAACAAGGATGGCGAATACCAACAAGCGTTCGCCTCGACGAGCAATGCACCCGACGTTTTCTTCGAGCAAATCCCCGGCACTGTTTTCTGGCGACAAAAACCGCCAGGGGCGAAGCCATCGCAAACGCCAGCCCAATCCAGCCAGCCAGGCGAACAGACCGACCAGGCAGCACCTGGCCCGAGCAAGCGTCCCCGACTTGCCGAAGCCGCAGAGACGCTAACCGCGTCGACAGCCAAGCCGTCCTCTGACAACGACCAGACGCCGTATTTCTGGCTTCCCTGGGGGCATCTGAACAAACCTGCGCACACCGAATCGGTACAGCTTGGCTGGCTGCATTATCCAATCGTTCCGGTTGGCTCGAATACGGCGCCCACCGTGTATTTCGTATGTCATCCCGAGTTTTTCCCGAGCGGTTTCGACGCTTTCGAGAACATGCTGAAAAACGCCCCCGAGCAACAGCCGGTGGCGACGTTTCGAATCGGCAGCGATCCAGGTGAAGTCCATCCGGGCAAACGCTTTTTCGAAGAGCCTATAACAACGTCCGTCGCTCGCGCGTTCCCTGATTTTTCGCAAGCGACAACGACAGCCGTTGCCCGCAGGTTATTCGAACTCGCCGATCATTCCCCGACGATTACCGGCACCGGCCTGATCAACGTTCAGGCCGTCTTGCATCAATGGAAGCAACTGCCGTTTTCCACAGCACCTGACTTTGCCGACCCGCTGAATATGCTCGCCATAGCGCCAGACATCGACCTGGGGGGCAAGCGGCTTATCCCGATGCCTTCCCAGACCGACAGCGAATTGCAACGCCTGACCTTTGATCCACAGCACTTCTCCTCCGCCTGGAATCATTACAAGACCTATCCATCAGATCTGAATCTGCGGCGATTGCTCGGCGCGTTGCTGGTCGGCTGTGGTTACGAGCTGTTTCCACTGACCTATGAACACAGAATGCCGACGCTGGTATTCAAACGAGCCGGTCACGATCAAATCTTCTTTTTGAAACTGGGGGCAATCAGTCAAGCCGGCCTGACTCACGTTCCTGGCAACGAACTGACAGAACCGAGCTTGCCCGCCAGAATCGGTCAGGACGCCTTCAAGGCACTGACCGATGCAGCGGCGCAGAACAAAGTGGTATGGCTGATAGGAGGCGTATTGAAGGTCGCGTCCACGCCAGACTCGGTGTTCATTATTCGCGAGCGCTGAGCCGAGACTCGACTGCGCCGGCAGTTGCGCCGTAAACACGCATAAAAAAAGCCCGCAGTGTGAGCGGGCGAAAGACCAAAGAAGCTATATGCGCAGTCGCTTCCCGGTGGGGGCAGCTGCTTGGGGGTCAACTGCCCCGATACGTGGAATAGCTGTAAGGCGAAATCAGCAGGGGCACGTGATAGTGCTCCTGCTCGGCGGAAATGCCGAAACGCAGTACGACGACATCGAGAAACGCCGGCTCGGGCAGTTGTACGCCACGGGCGCGGTAGTAATCGCCGGCATGGAACTGCACCTGATAAACCCCGGTGCGATAATCGTCGCCTTGCAGCAACGGCGCATCGACCCGGCCATCGCTGTTGGTTGTCGCACTGGCGACCAATTCCAGGTGCGATCCTTCAACGCGGTACAGCTCGACCTTGATCGAGCTGCCCGGGCAACCGTGTGCAGCGTCCAAAACGTGTGTTGTCAAACGTCCCATTGATTCTGCGCGCCCGGCCGCAACAAGCGGTCAGACTTCGCGCCTCCCGAAGTCAGTTGAAAAGGAGACCGCACCGTTTCGGAGCACGAAACACTGCGGCGAGCGACTGATTAAGACACTTTTCAAAAAAATTGTACACAATAAAAACGACATTTTTCGCTTCCCCCCCGCCATCCGGGCCTTAATCGCCAATTCGCAGGCAAAGCGCCTGATCATTGAACCTTCTATTCATTAGCTGACTGGTCAGGCAGGTTTCTTGCAGGCTGTAACCGTCAACGGTAAAAGATGACAGCCAGTGAAAAATGCGAAAATTCAGGCTTACAAAATGTAAATAAAGTTGTATACAATCAGCCCATCGCTGTGACGCCAGCCTGCCAGGCCGCCACACCAATCTGTCAACGTACAAGAAGGAAGACTGCAGTGAGCGCTGACTACCCACGCGACCTGATCGGTTACGGCAGTAACCCTCCTCACCCACACTGGCCGGGAAATGCCCGGATCGCCCTGTCCTTCGTACTCAATTACGAAGAAGGTGGCGAGCGCAACATTCTGCACGGCGACAAGGAATCCGAAGCCTTCCTCTCCGAAATGGTCGCCGCTCAGCCGCTGCAAGGCGCGCGCAACATGAGCATGGAATCGCTTTACGAGTATGGCAGCCGTGCCGGCGTCTGGCGGATTCTGAAGCTGTTCAAGGAATTCGACATTCCGTTGACCATCTTCGCCGTGGCCATGGCCGCCCAGCGTCACCCGGACGTGATCCGTGCGATGGTCGAGGCCGGCCATGAAATCTGCAGCCATGGCTACCGCTGGATCGACTACCAGTACATGGACGAAGCGCAGGAACGCGAGCACATGCTCGAAGCGATCCGCATCCTCACCGAACTGACCGGCGAACGTCCGCTGGGCTGGTACACCGGCCGCACCGGGCCGAACACCCGCCGGCTGGTCATGGAAGAAGGCGGTTTCCTCTACGACTGCGACACCTACGACGACGACCTGCCCTACTGGGAACCGAACAACCCCACCGGCAAACCGCATCTGGTGATCCCCTACACCCTCGACACCAACGACATGCGCTTCACGCAAGTGCAGGGTTTCAACAAGGGTGACGATTTCTTCGAATACCTCAAAGACGCGTTCGACGTGCTTTACGCCGAAGGTGCCGAAGCGCCGAAAATGCTTTCGATCGGTCTGCACTGCCGCCTGATCGGCCGTCCTGGTCGCCTCGCTTCACTCAAGCGCTTTATCGAATATGCCAAAAGTCATGAACAGGTGTGGTTCAGCCGTCGCGTCGACATCGCGCGTCACTGGCAAGAAACCCACCCGTACCAAGGGACTGCAAAATGAGCCGCTTTCAAACCCTGCAACCGTCGACCCTGAGCCGCGACGCTTTCGTCAAAGCCTTCGCCGACATCTACGAACATTCGCCATGGGTGGCCGAAAAGGCCTACGACCTCGGTGCGGACGCTTCGATCGACGAGATCGAAACCCTGCACCAGCGCATGAGCGATATCCTGTTGAGCGCCGATCATGCCAGCCAGCTGGCCCTGATCAACGCTCACCCGGACCTGGCCGGCAAAGCTGCCGTCCAGGGCCAACTGACCGAAGCCAGCACCAATGAACAGGCTGGCGCCGGTATTCACCAATGCACGGCCGAAGAGTTCCAGCGCTTCACCGAGCTGAACGACGCCTACAAAGCCAAGTTCAAGTTTCCCTTCATCATGGCGGTAAAAGGCAGCAACCGGCATCAGATCCTCGCGGCGTTCGAAACGCGCATCAACAATTCGGTGGAAGCCGAGTTCAAATGCGCGCTGGCGGAGATCAACAAGATTGCCCTGTTCCGTTTACTGACTCTCTAGCAAGCCTGACCCGAGTGCATCAAACGCGGAGAGCGCCCAGGGTCTTGCAAGCATCCCAAGCCACTTATTCAAAGGCAGACAAGAAGAATGAAAGCTTACGCCGTACCTTTCGAAAAATACGTCAACCTGGCCGACGCCCGTCTGGGCACCAAAATCATCTCGGTCACCGATGACTGGTTCGCAGACGCCAATCGTCTGTTCCAACCGACCCCGGCCGTATGGAAGGAGGGCGTGTTCGATGACAACGGCAAGTGGATGGACGGCTGGGAGTCGCGCCGCAAGCGCTTCGAAGGTTACGACAGCGCGGTGATCCGTCTGGGCGTACCGGGCTCGATCAAAGGCGTGGACATCGACACTTCATTCTTCACCGGCAACTACCCGCCATCGGCCTCGCTGGAAGCGTGCTTCCTGGCCTCGGGCGAACCGGATGAAAACACCCAGTGGACCGAAGTGCTGTCGGCCGTCGAGCTGCAGGGCAACAGCCACCACTACCACGAAATCGGCAATGACCAGGCGTTCAGCCACCTGCGCTTCAACATCTACCCGGACGGCGGTGTTGCCCGTCTGCGCGTATACGGCATTCCGTTCCGCGACTGGTCCGCTGTGGGTGACAACGAGCAAGTGGACTTGGCAGCAGCCCTCAACGGTGGCCGCGCCCTCGCCTGCTCCGACGAACACTTCGGCCGCATGAGCAACATCCTCAACCCGGGCCGCGGCATCAACATGGGCGACGGCTGGGAAACCGCGCGTCGTCGCACGCCGGGCAATGACTGGGTGATCGTCGCCCTGGGTCATCCGGGCGAGATCGAGAAGATCGTCGTCGACACCCTGCACTTCAAAGGCAACTACCCGGACACTTGCTCGATCCAGGGCGCGTTCGTCAAGGGCGGCACCGACAGCCAGATCGAAACCCAGTCGCTGTTCTGGCGCGAACTGCTGCCAAGCCAGAAGCTGGAAATGCACGCCGAACACACCTTCGTCGAGCAGATCAAGGCACTCGGCCCGATCACCCACATCCGCCTGAACGTGTTCCCGGATGGTGGCGTGAGTCGCCTGCGTGTATTGGGCAAGGTCGCTAAATAACACTGCAATGATCGTTCCCACGCTCTGCGTGGGAATGCATCACTGGACGCTCTGCGTCCGCTTTGGATGTGACGCGGAGCGTCACGGGCTGCATTCCCACGCAGAGCGTGGGAACGATCACTCAACGAAAAGAAGAACAGCATGCGCACATTGACGATTGAACCGCTGACCAAAGAAGCCTTCGCCCCTTTCGGTGACGTGATCGAAACCGACGGCAGCGATCACTTCATGATCAACAACGGTTCGACCATGCGCTTCCATCGTCTGGCCACGGTCGAAACCGCACAACCCGACGACAAGGCGATCATCAGCATCTTCCGCGCCGATGCGCAGGACATGCCACTGACCGTACGCATGCTGGAGCGCCATCCGCAGGGCAGCCAGGCTTTCATTCCGCTGCTCGGCAACCCCTTTCTGATCGTGGTCGCGCCAGTTGGCGATGCACCTGTATCAGGCTTGGTCCGCGCCTTCGTCACCAACGGCAGGCAGGGCATCAATTACCATCGCGGCGTCTGGCACCACCCGGTGCTGACGATCGAAAAGCGGGATGACTTCCTGGTGGTTGATCGCAGTGGCACAGGCAATAACTGCGATGAGCATTTTTTCAAAGAGGATGAGCGGTTGATCCTTGCCCCCCACCAATAAGAGAAGGTCCGATCACTCGACAACAAGAGTGACGGGCGAGAGGTAAAGACTGTGGAAGCACATCTGTTGGAATGGCTGAACCTGAGCGTGCGCTGGGTTCACATGATCACTGGCGTGGCCTGGATCGGCGCGTCGTTCTACTTCGTCTGGCTGGAGAACAACCTCAACCGCGTCAATCCGAAAACCGGTCTGGCCGGTGATCTGTGGGCGATCCACGGCGGCGGCATCTACCACCTGGAAAAATACAAACTGGCCCCACCGTCCATGCCGGACAACCTGCACTGGTTCAAGTGGGAAGCCTACTTCACCTGGATGTCGGGGATCGCGCTGCTGTGCGTGGTGTTCTACTCCAATCCGGTGCTCTACCTCGTGGCACCCGGCAGTGGCCTCAGCGGTCCTGAAGGCGTGGCCATCGGTATCGGCTCGCTGATCGTCGGCTGGTTCGTCTACGACTTCCTCTGCGATTCGGCCCTGGGCAAGAAACCCGCCCTGCTCGGCTTCATCCTGTTCGTGCTGATCATTGCCGCCGCCTATGGCTTCAGCAAAGTGTTCAGCGGTCGTGGTGCGTACCTGCACGTCGGCGCGATCATCGGCACCATCATGGTCGGTAACGTGTTCCGCATCATCATGCCGGCGCAACGGGCACTGGTCGCGGCGATCGCCGAGAACCGCACGCCTGATCCGGCCCTGCCGGCCAAGGGTCTGCTGCGTTCGCGTCACAACAACTACTTCACCCTGCCAGTGCTGTTCATCATGATCAGCAACCACTTTCCGAGCACTTACGGCAGCCAGTACAACTGGTTGATCCTGGCCGGGATCGCGGTGCTGGCAGTATTGGTGCGTCACTACTTCAACACCCGTCACGACAGCCACAAGTTTGCCTGGACCCTGCCGGTGGCAGCGGTGGGCATGATCTGCCTGGCCTACGTCACCGGCCCGACGCCGATGTCGACTGCACCTGAAGTGGCCAAGGCACCGGCGAAAATCGAGTACCAACCGCTGCCGGAGACGGCACTGGGCGGTGGCGCGAAACCGGCCGAAGCGGCGCAACCTGCGGCACCCGCAGCCCCTGCGGCGGCACCCGCGCAAGCCTCGAATGCCGGCTCCGGTTTCGACAAGGTGCACAACGTGATTCAAGAGCGTTGCACGGTGTGCCATTCGTCCAAGCCGACCAGCCCGTTGTTCAGCGCAGCCCCGGCCGGTGTGATGTTCGACACCCCAGAGCAGATCCGCCAGAACGCCGCGCGCATTCAGGCGCAAGCCATCACCACGCAGATCATGCCACTGGGCAACATCACCCAGATGACCCAGCAGGAACGTGACCTGATCGGTGCCTGGATTGCCCAGGGAGCGCAGACCAATTAATCGTTAAAAGCATCGCTGGCAAGCCAGCTCCCACAGGGTTTTGCATTGCCTGTGTGGGAGCGGGCTTGCCCGCGAATGGCCGCTCCGCGGTCCCCCTGATGCAAAGAAACAGCTGCAAGCAACCCGGCAGCTGTTAATCACAAGAATAAAAAAGATCCGAGGTGTTGCATGTCCGAGCTGTCCAAAGCGCGCATCCCCGACGCACCCGCCATTCAGCGTTTGCCCCTTTTGCAACTGATCCTGGTCGGTCTGCAACATGTTCTGCTGATGTACGGCGGTGCCATCGCGGTGCCGCTGATCATCGGACAGGCCGCTGGCCTGAGTCGTGAAGAAATCGCCTTCCTGATCAACGCCGACCTGCTGGTCGCCGGCATCGCCACTATCGTGCAGTCGCTCGGCATCGGCCCGATGGGCATTCGCATGCCGGTGATGATGGGCGCCAGTTTCGCTGCGGTCGGCAGCATGGTGGCCATGGCCGGCATGCCCGGCATCGGTCTGCAAGGCATCTTTGGTGCAACCATCGCTGCCGGTTTCTTCGGCATGCTGATCGCGCCGTTCATGTCCAAGGTCGTGCGTTTCTTCCCGCCGCTGGTGACCGGCACGGTCATCACCTCGATCGGTTTATCGTTGTTCCCCGTGGCCGTTAACTGGGCCGGTGGCGGTGTCGAAGCCGCGCAATTCGGTTCGCCGATTTATCTGGCCATCGCTGCGCTGGTGCTGGCCACCATCCTGTTGGTTCACCGCTTCATGCGCGGTTTCTGGGTCAATATTTCCGTGCTGATCGGCATGTGCCTGGGCTATGTATTGTGCGGCGTGATCGGCATGGTCGACCTCAGCGGCATGGCCAGCGCACCGTGGATTCAGTTCGTCACCCCGCTGCATTTCGGCATGCCGAAATTCGAGCTGGCGCCGATTCTGTCGATGTGTCTGGTGGTGGTGATCATCTTCGTCGAGTCCACCGGGATGTTCCTCGCGCTGGGCAAGATCACCGGCCAGGAAGTCTGCCCACGCATGCTCCGTCGTGGCTTGTTGTGCGATGCCGGCGCGTCGTTTTTCGCCGGTTTCTTCAACACCTTCACCCACTCCTCGTTCGCGCAGAACATCGGCCTGGTGCAGATGACCGGCGTGCGCTGCCGTTCGGTGACCATCGTTGCCGGCGGTCTGCTGATCGTCCTCAGCCTGTTGCCGAAAGCGGCGTTTCTGGTGGCATCGATTCCACCGGCGGTGCTGGGCGGCGCGGCGATTGCGATGTTCGGCATGGTCGCCGCGACTGGCATCAAGATCCTCCAGGAGGCGGACATCGGTGACCGCCGCAATCAGCTGCTGGTCGCGGTGAGCATCGGTATGGGCCTGATCCCGGTGGTACGTCCGGAATTCTTCGCCCACCTGCCGCTGTGGATGAGCCCGATCACCCACAGCGGCATCGCCATGGCCACCCTCAGCGCCCTGACGCTGAACCTGCTGTTCAACATCCTCGGCGGCAAAGAGCGTGCGGCGATCAATGATTGCCATGCGCACTGATTGAAACCACCACACCACCTGTGGGAGCGAGCCTGCTCGCGAAAGCACTGTGTCATTCAACATTGATGGCGACTGACACAACCGCTTCGCGAGCAGGCTCGCTCCCACAGGGACTACGCAACTGCTTGTGCCTCAAACAATAAAAACAACAGGGAGCAACAGATGATCCGCACGCAAAGCAACGTTCTGTTGAGTGGCGGCCTGCTGGCCGCGAGTCAGGCCATGGCCGGCGATCTGCTGCTGTGGCAGAGCAACAGCCTCAGCTATCTGTACGGCAAGAACTTCGCGATCAACCCGTCCTATCAGCAGACGGTCACCTTCGAGCACGCCGACAAGTGGAAGTACGGTGACAACTTTCTGTTCGTCGACAAGATCTTCTACAACGGCAAGGAGGACCCGAACAAAGGTCCGCACACCTTCTACGGCGAGTTCACCCCGCGCCTGTCTTTCGGCAAGATCCTCGACCGCAAGATCGAGTTCGGCCCGATCAAGGATGTGCTGTTGGCGATGACCTACGAGTACGGCGAAGGTGAAAGCGAGGCCTACCTGATCGGTCCCGGCTTCGATCTGAAAGTGCCCGGCTTCAACTACGTCACCCTGAACATTTTCCGCCGCCAGACCGAAGGCCCGCGGCCCGGCGACGGTGTCTGGCAGATCACCCCCGCGTGGTCCTACAGCTTTCCGTTGGGCAATTCCGATGTGCTGATCGACGGTTACCTCGACTGGGTCGTCGACAACGACGAAAACTCGCGCGGCACCTACCACGCCAACCTGCACATCAATCCGCAGATCAAATACGACCTCGGCAAAGCCATGGGCTGGAGCCAGAAACAGGTATACGTCGGCACCGAGTACAGCTACTGGAAGAACAAATACGGCATCGAAAACAGCCACGCGTTCGATACCAACCAGAACACCGCCAGCCTGCTGCTGAAGGTGCACTTCTGAGATGGCCCGCAACCGTGCGCCATGCCTGTCATCGGTGCTCTGTTGCGGGGCACTTGAGCGTTGGCCGAGGAGTCAGTATTCTCCGCGGCCTTCCGAATTCGCTCTAAAAAAAAGCCTGAATTCAATTTCTGACCGAAAAGCCAACTTATCCCGGCTGCGGTCAGTCCTGAGGCATCCCGAAAACACGCTCGTCGACTGTTTTTCAGCAGCCGAACGGGCGTTTTTTGGTTTTTCAAAAGCCTTGGCGCAGCTTTTGCTACCAGCATTCAAAGCTGACCGATCGGATGAAATTTGCGGTACGAAAAAAGGCGCCACATCAGAGCGCCGATCTTAAAAAAATAACGTGGAACACCTACTTTGGGAGCAACCGAATGAAACGTATGTGCACCAGCCTGATGCTGGCCGGATCGATGTTCGCCGGCGGCCAGGCGATGGCCGAAGGCCTGCTGCAGTGGCAGAACAACAGCCTGACCTACCTGTATGGCAAGGACTTCCAGGTCAACCCGCGCATTCAGCAGACCGTGACCTTCGAGCACGCCGATGCCTGGAAGTATGGGGACAACTTCCTGTTCATCGACAAGATCTTCTACAACGGCAAGGATGATGGCGGCGTCGGCTCCAACACCTACTACGGCGAGCTCAGCCCGCGCCTGTCATTCGGCAAGATCTTCGATCAGAAACTGGCCTTCGGCCCGGTGACTGACGTGTTGCTGGCCATGACCTACGAGTTCGGTGAAGGCGATACCGAGTCGTACCTGATCGGTCCGGGCTTCGACCTAGCGATTCCGGGCTTCGATTACTTCCAGCTGAACTTCTACCAGCGTCACACCCAGGGCGCACGCGCCGGTGACAATGTCTGGCAGATCACCCCGGTGTGGTCCTACACCATTCCGGTGGGCAAATCGAACATCCTCATCGACGGCTTCATGGACTGGGTGGTCGACAACGACTCCAACTCCAAAGGCGATTACCACGCCAACCTGCACTTCAACCCGCAGGTCAAATACGACCTGGGCAAGGCGCTGAATTTCGGCGAGAAGCAGTTGTATGTCGGTGTCGAGTACGACTACTGGTCGGACAAGTACGGGATCAAGGACAGCCAGTACTTCAAGACCGATCAGAGCACCACGAGCTTCCTGGTCAAGTTCCACTTCTGACCCTAAAAGCTTCGCGAGCAGGCTCGCTCCCACATTCAGACCGAGTTCCAATGTGGGAGCGAGCCTGCTCGCGAAGGCCTCACTGCAGATTTCAGGCAGGAGCCACCGCTTCAGATATCCGCAAAAACCGGCACAGTTCCTCACGCTTGGCCAACGCATCCCGCCGCCCCAACTCGATCAACTCGCTGCAATACCCCGCCTCGAACAGCAGGTAACTGAGCACCCCCGCCCCGCTCGTCTTCGTCGCGCCCGGCCCGCGCAGAAACAGGCGCAACGCCGCTGGCAGCTCCTGGCGATGCCGCGCGGCGATTTCGTCGATCGGCTGACTTGGGGCAATCACCAGCACCTCCACCGGCGCCACACCCAGCGCGCGGGTCGGCGTGCCGGCCGGGAGCAAATGACTGAACTGATTCAGACGCTGCAGCAACTCGATATCGCTTTCCAGGCTGTCGATAAACGTGCTGTTGAGCATGTGCCCGCCGATCTGCGCCAGCGTCGGTTGCTGGCCGCTGTAGGCGCGTTCCAGCGGCTGCTGCGGATCGACGCCGCGCGGGTTGCCGCTGACGCCCACCACCAGCACGCGACTGGCACCCAGATGCAGCGCCGGGCTGATCGGCGCCGACTGGCGCACTGCGCCGTCACCGAAATATTCCTTGCCGATTTTCACCGGCGCGAACAACAGCGGGATCGCCGAACTGGCCAACAGGTGATCGACCGACAACTGCGTCGGCACACCGATGCGGCGGTGCCGCAGCCAGGCGTCGATGGTGCCGCCGCCCTGATAGAACGTCACCGCTTGCCCCGATTCGTAGCCGAACGCGGTCACCGCCACCGCATGCAATTGCTTGCGCGCGATGGATTCGGCGATACCGGGCAAGTGCAGTTTTTCCTCGAGCAGTTCGCGCAGCGGCGAACTGTTCAGCAGCGCCACCGGCATCTGCCGACCGAGGCCGAGCAGGCTGTGGCTGACGAAGCGGCTGGCTTGATGGATCACGCCCGGCCAGTCGCTGCGCAGCACGCGGTGGCTGCGAAAGCCCTGCCAGAACTGGGTCAGGCGTTCGATGGCGGCGCGAAAATCCGTGGCGCCACTGGCCAGGCTGACCGCATTGATCGCCCCGGCCGAGGTGCCGACGATCACCGGAAACGGATTGTCCGCGCCGACCGGCAGCAACTCGGCAATCGCCGCCAGCACCCCGACCTGATAAGCCGCCCGAGCCCCGCCGCCGGAAAGAATCAAACCTGTGACCGGTTCAACAGGACTCATCGCAACACTCCACAGTGCTTGTCAGTACGGGTGAATCAACGACGCTTGGGATAAAGTTTCGGCTCACCCGGCGGGCGACTCTTGAAGCGCCGATGCGCCCATAGATATTGCTCGGGGCAGGCACGCAAAGCGCTCTCGACCCACTGATTGATGCGGATGCAATCGGCCTCCTCGCTCTCGCCGGGGAAGTCTTCCAGCGGCGGATGAATCACCAGGCGATAACCACTGCCGTCGGCCAGACGTTCCTGCGTGAACGGCACCACCAGCGCTTTGCCCAGCCGTGCAAACTTGGTCGTCGCAGTGACGGTGGCGGCCTGAATGCCGAACAGCGGCACGAAGACGCTCTGCTTGGCGCCGTAATCCTGATCCGGCGCATACCAGATCGCCCGCCCCGAGCGCAGCAGTTTGAGCATGCCGCGCACGTCATCGCGCTCCACCGCCAGCGAATCGAGATTGTGCCGCTCGCGGCCACGGCGCTGGACGAAGTCGAACAAGGGGTTTTTGTGTTCGCGGTACATGCCGTCGATGGTGTGCTGCTGGCCGAGCAGCGCCGCGCCGATTTCCAGCGTGGTGAAATGCGCGGCCATGAGGATCACGCCTTTGCCTTCGCGCTGGGCCTTCTGCAGATGTTCAAGGCCTTCGACGTGGGCCAGTTTCGCCAGACGCTCGCGCGACCACCACCAGCTCATCGCCATTTCAAAAAAGGCGATGCCGGTGGAGGCGAAGTTTTCCTTGAGCAGGCGTTTGCGCTCGGCGGCGGATTTTTCCGGGAAGCACAATTCCAGATTGCGCCGGGCGATGGTTCGCCGGTCGCTGGCGACGCGATACATCAACGCGCCCAAAACTCGACCGATGGTCAGCAGCGCCGGATACGGCAACTGCACGATCAGCCACAAAAGCCCCAGACCGCACCAGAGCGGCCAGAAGCGCGGAGCAAGATATGCTTTTCGAAAACGCGGGCGATCCATTAAAGCTTCCGTAAATACAGTGGCCGCGCATTCTACATCGTTCGACCCGGCTTGCGGCTCGCGGGCGTTCTCGTTATAAGTCTCGGCACTTTTAGTGACAAGCCGTTGTATGCCGACATGAGCCAAACCGACCCGTTAGACCAAGATCCCGTATTCCAGCTCAAGGGCAGCATGCTGGCCATCACTGTGCTGGAACTGGCCCGTAACGACCTCGAAAGCCTCGATCGGCAATTGGCCGCCAAAGTCGCCCAGGCGCCGAATTTTTTCAGCAATGCACCGCTGGTCCTGGCGCTGGACAAACTGCCGCCGAACCAAGGCGCGGTTGATCTGCCGGGGCTGATGCGCGTCTGCCGTCAGCACGGCCTGCGTACCTTGGCCATTCGTGCCAGCCGCATCGAAGACATCGCCGCTGCCATCGCCATCGACATCCCCGTGCTACCGCCCTCCGGCGCCCGCGAGCGTCCGCTGGAGACGCCGGAAGCCGAAGTCAAAAAGAAGCCGGAAAAGCCACCTGAGCCGAGCGTCAAACCGACCCGCGTAATCACCACGCCAGTACGTGGTGGCCAGCAGATATATGCCCAGGGTGGCGATCTGGTCGTGGTCTCTTCGGTCAGTCCGGGGGCGGAACTTCTTGCCGATGGCAACATCCATGTATACGGCCCGATGCGCGGCCGTGCGCTGGCCGGCGTCAAAGGTGACACCAAGGCACGGATTTTCTGTCAGCAATTGAGCGCTGAACTGATCTCCATCGCCGGTCATTACAAGGTCTCCGAGGATTTGCGTCGCGATCCGATGTGGGGCTCGGGCGTCCAGGTCAGCCTGTCAGGCGACGTGTTGAACATCATTCGGCTTTAACGGATACTGCCGCATTTTCCAAGCATCTCTAAAACGTAGCGAAAACGGCTCAAACGAAGTAGGAAAAAGGCCCAAAGCCAAATTCCAGCCAAGGCTGTCCGACTGCAGTAGTTTTCAAGAGATGTTTTTCAGGGGCTGAACAGTCCTTCTTCCTTAGGGGTGAAACACCTTGGCCAAGATTCTCGTGGTTACATCCGGCAAGGGTGGTGTGGGTAAGACCACCACCAGCGCCGCTATCGGTACCGGTCTCGCTCTGCGCGGCCACAAAACAGTGATCGTCGACTTCGACGTGGGCTTGCGTAACCTCGACCTGATCATGGGTTGCGAGCGCCGCGTGGTGTATGACTTCGTCAACGTGGTAAACGGCGAAGCCAACCTGCAACAGGCACTGATCAAAGACAAGCGCCTGGAAAACCTCTACGTACTGGCGGCCAGCCAGACCCGCGACAAAGACGCGCTGACCGTCGAAGGCGTGGAAAAAGTCCTGATGGAGCTCAAGGAACAATTCGAGTTCGTCGTCTGCGACTCCCCGGCGGGCATCGAGAAAGGTGCGCACCTGGCCATGTATTTCGCCGATGAAGCGATCGTCGTGACCAACCCGGAAGTGTCCTCGGTACGTGACTCGGACCGCATGCTCGGCCTGCTGGCGAGCAAATCGCGCCGCGCCGAACGTGGCGAAGACCCGATCAAGGAACACCTGCTGATCACTCGCTACCACCCGGAGCGTGTCGAGAAGGGCGAGATGCTTGGCGTTGAAGACGTCAAGGAAATTCTCTCGGTGACCCTGCTCGGCGTCATCCCGGAATCCCAGGCGGTGCTCAAGGCTTCCAACCAGGGCGTGCCGGTGATTCTCGACGACCAGAGCGATGCCGGTCAGGCTTACAGCGATACCGTCGACCGCCTGCTGGGCAAAGAAAAAGCCCACCGATTCCTCGATGTCGAGAAGAAGGGATTCTTCGAGCGCCTGTTTGGAGGTAGGTAATGAACCTTTTTGACTTCTTTCGTGCCAACAAAAAGCCAAGTACCGCATCGGTAGCGAAAGAGCGTCTACAGATCATCGTGGCGCATGAGCGCGGCCAGCGCAGCACGCCGGATTACCTGCCAGCCTTGCAGAAGGAACTGGTCGACGTGATCCGCAAGTACGTCAACATCGGCAACGACGACGTACATGTTGCACTGGAAAGCCAGGGCAGTTGCTCGATTCTGGAACTCAACATCACCCTGCCCGATCGCTGAGTCGATCCGGCAGGTATGACGGCGGTTCAGGGCCATTTCCCGGTGGAATGGTCCTGAACCGCCGTTGGCATTTGTTACGAGGCTGTTTTAATGCCGCTGTCCAACATCCGCATCATCCATGAGGACGCCGCCGTACTGGTGGTCGACAAACCGACCCTGCTGCTCTCGGTGCCCGGTCGCGCTGACGACAACAAGGACTGCCTGATTACCCGCTTGCAGGAAAACGGCTACCCGGAAGCGCGCATCGTCCATCGTCTGGACTGGGAAACCTCGGGCATCATCCTGCTGGCCCGGGATGCCGACACCCATCGCGAGCTGTCGCGGCAGTTTCATGATCGCGAAACCGAAAAGGCCTACACCGCTTTGGCCTGGGGTCAGCCGGAACTGGACAGCGGCAGCATCGATCTGCCCCTTCGCTACGATCCGCCGACCAAACCACGGCATGTGGTCGATCACGAATTCGGCAAACATGCGCTGACGTTCTGGAAGGTGCTGGAACGGTGCGGCGACTGGTGCCGGGTCGAACTGACACCGATTACCGGGCGCTCCCATCAACTGCGCGTGCACATGTTGTCGATCGGCCATCCGCTGCTCGGTGACGGACTCTACGCCCACGAGCAGGCGCTGGCCGCCTGGCCACGTTTGTGCCTGCACGCGAGCATGCTCAGTTTCACTCATCCGCAAACCGGCGAACGCCTGCGCTTCGAGTGCCCGGCGCCATTCTGAAATGCGTAAATAGTTTGAAAGCCCTTCCTTGCGAAGGGCTTTTTTTGTCCTGCCAGAATTCCACCGGCAATAGATTGACGTAAAGAACTGTCATAAAATTGTAATCAAATATAAAATCATGGCACTTCGATATCAGGCAGGAGGCCTCTTCCGTGTTCTGCAGCAAAACACTTCAATCCGAATACCCCATTGTGTGCGCATTCGGTAACACCACCCTGCACCTGAGCGAAGCACCCAGCATCCAGGCACGCCAGGCCCTGGAGCAGCTCATTAAAAAACGCCGCGCGCGCAAACTGACCCGAGCCAGCGCACCGTTATCGTCCTGTGAAACACCACTATTTGCCAAGGTCCAGCCATTGGACACGTTCAAGGCAAAGGTGCGGGTGAGCCTGAACAAACCGCAACGCAACGGGCGCTTCGACTGGCCTCTCGAAGAACTGATGAATTCCCTTGAAGCTCAGCGCCGGGGCGTGGAGATGCCTGCGCTGAAGGGCTATGGCTATACCCGCAGCAGACTCGGCCTGACCGAGGAATTTTTCCTCCTGACTCACCTGCTCGAAGGCCATATGGATGGGGCGGAGTGCATCAGACGCAATCCCGAAAACATCGAGACCTTTATCCTCGACGCGTTTCAACTGCTCAGCTCGCTCGCCAGCAAGAACATCACTCACATGGATTTCTGGGTGGGCAACATCATGGTGCCCGAGCAAACGCAAAGGCCACTCAAAGCCATCGACTTTGAAAACTGCTTCGCCGGCCCGACCGCGCACCCAAGTGAAACACTCGGTTTTCAACTCGGCTTCTTCTATCGTCGGGATATCTACAAGTTCATTACCGAAGCCGCCTACGATCGCCTGGTCGATCAATATCTCAGCGCGCTGCCCGGTCTATCGAGAGACAGGTTCGAGGCGGTCTATCAGTTGAGCAAACATGAATACGTCGGTCGCAAGCAGCGCCGAGAAGTCTTCCTCAGTGGCAGACTGATCACCGGTTGACGCCCACCCCGGCAACACTTTGAAGCAAGTGCCCGGCCTGCAAATCAGCGGAGCAATACGGTAGACTCGCGCCCCCCGCCGTACGGAGCCGCTTATGCGCGAAGCCTTCCCCCCCCTGGAAAAAGTACCGCACCAGCTGCTCTACCTGATCTATGGCGACAAAGACGTTTATCGGCGCGAGGCGAAATTCAGCATCCTCACCGCCCTTGCACAGCTGCAGCCAGGTGAATCATTGTGCATCCGAGTCCTGACCGATCGTCCGCAGGACTATGCCGGCTGGCCGGTCGATACCGTCCCTTTGAGCGAGCAGACCCTGATCCAGTGGCAGGGCGAGAACGGCTACCACCACCGCCGCAAAGCGTGCGCCATTGCACTGGGCCTGACGCTTGCCGAAAAAACCCTGTTTGTCGACACCGACACGTTGTTTCTCGGTTCGCCGCACCGGCTGTTCAGCATGATCACGCCCGGGCGTTACGTGATGGACCGCTTCGAATACGACTGGAGTTACGTCTGTAACCGGGCAGACTACGAAAAACTCGCGCGCTGCCTGCAAGTCCACGGCATCTCGTCGACGAACAGCTTCAAGCTCTACAATAGCGGCTTGTGCGGCGTCACCGATGGCGATGCAGCGCTGCTGGAGAAATCGATCCGGCTGATCGATGAGTGGACGCAGGGTTCGTTCGACATCCATACGATCGAACAGATTGCACTGTCGTTCGCCATGCGCGACCAACCGATCCAGGAAGCGAAGAAATTCGTCTATCACTACTTCGCCGACAAAAACTTCTTCCACGCCATGCAGAAACACTTTTTCGCCCGCCATGGCGAGGCTTTCCACCCCGAACTGCCAGCGCTGTGCACCGAGGTTCCGCGCAGCAAGCCCGTCCCCTCGACCTGGCAGCGCCTGCGCATCAAGTGGAAGCTGCGCAAAAAGCGCGGCGGCATGAAGAAAGTCGGCCGGGCATTGCTGTTCGGCAGTGCTGCACCTGCCCACCCGTATTACGAGATCTGCCGTCACGAATGGTGGGAATCGGCGTCGCGGGAAATCCTGCGTTGGGACAGCGTTGCGCAAAAGGCCTTCTTCGGCAGCGGCAAGGGCTGGCCGAAGCACCTGCCGAAACCCGCCAGAAAGGATGATCAACAAGCCATCATCGCCTACCTGCGCAAGCGCATCGATCAGCACTCCTGAGCGTGCTTGCGCAAACCACTTGCCCAATGGCGCCGAGTGATGCGTTAAACTGCCGCCCATTGCTGTCTGGAGTTTCTTATGCGCGCAGAGTTGAACCAGGGCCTGATCGACTTTCTCAAGGCCTCCCCTACCCCGTTCCACGCCACCGCCAGCCTCGTTCAGCGTCTGGAGGCCGCCGGTTATGTGCGCCTCGACGAGCGCGAGCCATGGTCCACCGAGGCCAACGGCCGCTATTACGTCACCCGTAACGACTCCTCGATCGTCGCGATCAAAATGGGCCGCAACTCGCCACTGCACGACGGTATCCGTCTGGTCGGCGCTCACACCGACAGCCCGTGCCTGCGGGTCAAGCCGCAACCGGAACTGCAACGTCAGGGCTTCTGGCAACTGGGCGTCGAAGTCTACGGCGGCGCGCTGCTGGCGCCATGGTTCGACCGCGATCTGTCGCTCGCCGGCCGCGTGACCTTCCGCCGTGACGGCAAGGTCGAGAGCCAGTTGATCGACTTCAAGGCACCGATCGCGATCATTCCCAACCTGGCCATTCACCTCAACCGTGAAGCCAACCAGGGCTGGGCGATCAACGCGCAGACCGAACTACCGCCGATCCTGGCGCAATTCGCCGGTGACGAGCGCGTCGATTTCCGCGCCGTGCTCACTGATCAACTGGCCCGCGAACACGGCTTGAATGCCGACGTCGTCCTCGATTACGAGCTGAGTTTCTACGACACGCAAAGCGCGGCGGTGATCGGCCTGAACGGCGATTTCATTGCCGGTGCGCGTCTGGACAACCTGCTGTCCTGCTACGCCGGCCTGCAAGCGTTGCTCACCGCCGAAACCGACGAAACCTGCGTGCTGGTCTGTAACGACCACGAAGAAGTCGGCTCCTGCTCGGCGTGCGGTGCCGACGGCCCGATGCTCGAACAAACCCTGCGCCGCCTGTTGCCGGAAGGCGACGAGTTCGTGCGCACCATTCAGAAATCCCTGCTGGTGTCGGCCGACAACGCCCACGGCGTGCATCCCAACTACGCGGACAAGCACGATGCCAACCATGGCCCGAAACTCAACGCCGGCCCGGTGATCAAGGTCAACAGCAACCAGCGCTACGCCACCAACAGCGAAACCGCCGGCTTTTTCCGCCATCTGTGCATGGCCGAAGAAGTCCCGGTGCAAAGCTTCGTGGTGCGCAGCGACATGGGCTGCGGATCGACCATTGGCCCGATCACCGCCAGCCATCTGGGTGTGCGCACCGTCGACATCGGTCTGCCGACCTTTGCCATGCACTCGATTCGCGAACTGTGCGGCAGCCATGACCTGGCGCATCTGGTCAAAGTGCTCAGCGCGTTTTATGCCAGTCGTGAATTGCCATAAAGGCTGAAAAGCTTCGCGAGCAGGCTCGCTCCCACAATGGAATGCCATTCACCTGTGGGAGCGAGCCTGCTCGCGAAAGCGCCTGTGCAGACAGCAGAATCCTCTCGGCCTGATGCATTCCTGAGCCACATCACACCCTGCCTCGAAAACCCGCCTAGACTGCAAGAATCCTCTACAGACAAGGCAGTCTTCATGATCTCGATGTCCTCCTTCCACGCCATGCTCATTCCCATCCTCAGCGGAATGATCCTGCTGGCCATCGGCTTCAACTTCCGCGACAAGAACGCCGGGGTGTTCGCCATGTGGATCGGCATGCTGATGATCCTCGCCACGGTGGTCTACAAGATCCTCGCCAAACTCAACGAATGACCGCGCCCGGCTCGCATTGCGCCAAGGGGCCTCGTACACTCCAGCGCATCCGCCTATCGCGAGGTTGTCTTCTGGTGTTTGCTCGTCTTTTTGCTTTGCCCGGTCTGCTGCTTGTCTGCCTGATGACGCTGCTGCCGCTGGCGCCCGCCCAGGCAGTCGGTCTGCCCGGCCTGCTCAACACTTCCAAACCGCAGCCTGAAGCCGTGGAACCCCTCGGCCAGTCCCTGGACGAAGTGATCAAGTCGCTGGAAAACGACAAGCAACGCGCGCAGCTGCTCAGTGATCTGAAGAAGCTGCGCGACGCCACGAAGAAAGCTCAGACCACCCCCGAAGAAGGCGTGCTGGGCCTGATCGGCGGCACCCTCGCCAGCTTCGAAAAACAGTTTTCCGGCGCCGACAGCCCGATTACCCGCTGGTCCAACGAATTCGATCTGGCCAAGGACGAACTGACCAGCAAGCTGCTGCCGGCCAATGAATGGCTGCCGATCATCTTCGGTTTCGCGGTGATCCTGATGGTCTGGAGTCTGCTCGCCGCCGCGCTGATCTGGCTCAGCCACCGCGTGCGTCTGCGCTTCGGCCTCACCGAAGAACTGCCGCAACACCCCAAGGCCCTCGACATGCTGCGCTTTGCCCTGCGCAAGCTCGGGCCGTGGCTGATCGCATTGGTGATGACGGTGTACATGAGCTACGTGCTGCCGTCGTCACTGGGCAAAAGCCTGGCGATGGTGCTGGCCTATGCCTTGGTGGTCGGCACCTGTTTTTCGGCGATCTGCGTGATCGCCTTCTCCCTGCTCGATGGCCCGCACCGCCATCGCGCGCTGTACATTCTGCGTCATCAGGCGTTTCGGCCGCTGTGGCTGATCGGCAGCTTCGCCGCGTTTGGTGAAGCGCTGAGTGATCCGCGTCTGGTCGAGAGCCTGGGCGTGCATCTGGCGCACACCGCCGCGACCACTGCCAATGTGCTCGCGGCGCTGTCGACCGGCCTGTTCATCCTGCGATTCCGCCGACCGATCGCACACCTGATCCGCAACCAACCGCTGTCGCGGCGCCTGACCCGCCGCGCCCTCAGCGACACCATCGAAATCCTCGGCACCTTCTGGTACGTGCCGGCACTGGTGCTGGTCGGCATCTCGCTGTTCGCCACGTTTGTCTCCGCCGGCGACACCAGCACCGCGCTGCGGCAGTCGCTGATCTGCACGGTGCTGCTGGTGTTGTGCATGGTTATCAACGGCCTCGTGCGCCGCCATTCGCTGAAACCGCAACGCGGGCCGAAACGCCATGCGCTGTATTCGGAGCGACTGAAAAACTTCTTCTACACCCTGACGCATTTGCTGGTGTGGCTGATCTTCATCGAACTGGGCCTGCGCGTCTGGGGCCATTCGCTGATCGCGTTCGCCGAAGGCGATGGCCATGACATCAGCGTCAAACTGTTCAGCCTGATCGGCACGCTGATTTTCTCCTGGCTGATCTGGATCCTCGCCGACACCGCCGTGCACCACGCCCTCACCCGCTCGCGCAAAGGCCTGGCGAATGCACGGGCGCAGACGATGATGCCGCTGATCCGCAACGTGCTGTTCGTGGCGATTTTCATCATCGCGCTGATCGTCGCGTTGGCGAACATGGGCATGAACGTCACACCGCTGCTGGCCGGTGCCGGCGTGATCGGTCTGGCCATCGGCTTCGGCGCGCAGTCGCTGGTCGCCGACTTGATCACCGGCCTGTTCATCATCATCGAAGACTCGCTGGCCATCGACGACTACGTCGACGTTGGCGGCCACCTCGGCACCGTCGAAGGCCTGACCATCCGTACCGTACGCCTGCGCGACATCGACGGCATCGTCCACACCATCCCGTTCAGCGAAATCAAAAGCATCAAGAACTACTCGCGGGAATTCGGCTACGCCATCTTCCGCGTCGCTGTGCCGTACAACATGGAAATCGACGACGCGATCAAACTGATGCGCGACGTAGGCCAGAAGATGCGCAGCGATCCGCTACAACGCCGTAACATCTGGTCGCCGCTGGAGATTCAGGGTGTGGAAAGTTTCGAGTCCGGCAGCGCGATTTTGCGCGCACGGTTCAAGACTGCGCCGATCAAGCAGTGGGAGGTTTCCCGGGCGTTCAACCTTTCGCTGAAGCGGCAACTGGATGAGGCGGGGCTGGATCTGGCGACGCCGCGGATGAGTGTGCAGGTGATTACGCCTGGGGTGGAAATCAAAAAGGAAAGCTGAACAGAGATGGCCCCCTATTGGCAGGTAATACCAATAGGGGGCTAGCTTTATCTGGCCTTGAAACCAGGTTTGCCATTAGCGGAACGCCAGTTTTTTACCTCCAAGACAACATTTTCAGGCCCATCCTTACCTTCCTCTGGGTAGTAAATCAAATCGTAACCAGATGGATGTTCAACTAGCCGGCAGAACTCAAGAATGGCAGCAATTTGCTGCTTTTCTGTAGTAAACCCGGAATCATGTATTTTCCTGACAAACTCGAGAAAATCTTCCTCTCTCATATCCTGTATCGATCTCATATCAAAGCCCTTTATGAATTTCAACATGCGCCTTCGGGGTAACGATATTTATGTTGTCAGCATTATATAAATCCCCTCCCTCGGCCAAGCCGACCTTATGATGCAGTTCGTATTTCACTCTTGCTCCTGCTGAATCGTTCATTCTAACTATCGGGGCTTTGCCCTTTTTCATTTCGTTCAAACTTGTTTCATTAAATAAGTCAGCCAGTTTTTCGTCATTGAAAACAGCTTTCCAGAATGTTTCTCTGAATGCTCTGAAACTGTTGAACTGACGACCCCGTAACTGATCAGCAATGTGCGATGGGATTGGCGCCCCATCACCCTGCGCAGCAGCCCCTAGCCATCCACCCGCAACCGGCGCTCCATGACCACTCGCCACCCCTGGATCATTGCGTCGATCCCGGAACATGACGTACTGCGGTGGCAGGCCCGATTCCGACGGGAAGACCAGAATGAAGTCGTCGAAACGAATGTTGCCCCGCCCTGGGTAAGCGTCGATCCGTCCTTCAATCGGCACGAGGTTGCCGCCGATATATCGCGGTGGGGCCGGATTCTCGATGGGGAACAGCGTTGAACTGTCTGCCGGCGTTACTGCGGGAGTCCAGACCGCGGTTGTCGGCGGGATGTCAGTGAGCGTCGCGCTGTAAGTGTTGTTCCCTGCGTTGAAACCAGCTGCAACCACGCGAACGCCGGAAGGCCGTTTTGTCCCCGCTACCGGAACGACAAGCAGTTCGGCGAGAGAGCCCGTCAGCGGCCGGGCGCTCAAACGCACCGGCAGATTCAGTCGTGCCCTTTCGCTTGCCAGCCTGTCCAGATCAGGCAGTTGACCGGGCAGCAGATCTGCCAGTGGGAGGCTGAGCAGAAAGCGTTCAGGCAATTCCCCATTGCCCAACACCGGGGAGTAGACAAACGCACTCACCCCCACCATCAGCCCGGACGCCGTGCCAGCAGCCAGCCCCGATAAACCGGCCACCGCCGAGCGAATCGAGGCGGCAAAACCCGCCATCAGGTTGTCGGCAATCGCGACCGCACCAGCGGACGTCGCAAATACCAGTTGGGCGTGGCTGGTATTGCCCTGAAAGCGCAAAAGGCTACTGTGCCCACCGGAGGTGTCCTGCCGGCGCTTTTCCTCAGCAACCCTGCGTGCTTCGGCCTCAGCCTCAAGCGCTGCCTGTTCCTCGGCACGCTTGCGCTCTAGTGCCTCAGCCGCCAAACGGGCCTGTTCCTCTTCGAGCCGCCTGATTTCATCGGCGGCGGCCTGCCGCGCCAGCTCCTCCGCCAGCCGCCGCGCTTGCTCCTGAGCAACGCGGGCCTGTTCCTGTGCAACCTGCCTGGCGTGTTCCGCCGCCAACCGCGCCTGCTCCTGAGCGATCCGCTCGGCTTCCTGCGCTTGCACCACGGCAATCATGCCCTTGACCGTGGCCGACTGGCTGTTCAACAAGTTGATGCCTTCGACCAACAACTTGGCATTGAACAAGGCGCTATAGGCCTGCCGAACGCTGACACTACTGCCTCGCCGATTTACCTGCGGTAACCGGCCACCGTTAAAAAACGTTTCAATTTGGGCATGACTGAAACGTTGAATGGCAACGTCTCTCGCCACGAAAAACGCATTGAATTTTCGTGTCGTCAGCGACTCCCTGAATCGCATCTCCCGCGCCAGCGCATCCAAAGGCGGCAAGACACTTTGGTCGCCTGCTGCCCGCACTTCTGCCAGTTCATGTTCGATGACTTGAGCAATATTTCTGGAAGTATCTTTGTAGATACTTTCCATATCGAGTATTTCACCCAACGGCGCAAAGTTAATGCCTGGTCCCGAGCCATCCCCTGCACCTAAATAATGTAAATATTCATCTTGTTTATCCGGACGCACAACAATCGGCGGAAGCGTTATTCCATTACGCTGCATTTATAAGTCCTCCATGGACAATAGTTTTGTCGCACTGACCCGTCACCCTCAAACAGCCAATAACGTGACCGGTACCTGGAGAAATTTATGGAAATAGATGTTGTGCGGTGCGGTACATGGTTATCGCCCGCGTTTTATCTGTCACGCCGGACGGAACTGATAAAGCGGTAGGAGTTTTCGCTGATAACTTATGCTCAAACGTAAATCTGTCGGAGCGCATAGCGTTTTCCGGACCCGATCGCACTTGCGTGCAAAGCCTTTGTCACAGGCAAGGAAGCCCACAACAATAATCAAGGAGAAACCCATGCAACTGACGCGCATTGCCCAGACCCTTTTGCTCACCCTGGTCGCCAGCCACGCCAGTGCCGCGACGATGGACAGCGCCCGCACGCGCATCGCCGAGCAGGCGCAGAAGCTCGAACCGGAGCTGCTGGAAACCCGCCGCGACCTTCACGCTCATCCGGAGCTCGGCAACACCGAAAAACGCACCGCTGAACTGGTCGCCAAACAGCTGCAAGCCATGGGCCTGGAAGTGAAAACCGGCGTCGCCCGCACCGGCGTAGTAGCCGTGCTGAAAGGCGCCCTGCCCGGCCCGACCGTGGCCCTGCGCGCCGACATGGACGCGCTGCCGGTCAAGGAAGTCTCCGATTTGCCGTTCGCTTCGAAAGCCAAAGGCACGTATCTCGACAAGGAAGTCGACGTCATGCACGCCTGCGGCCACGACGCCCACACCGCAATCCTGCTCAGCGCAGCGAAAATTCTGACGGGCATGCGCGACACCCTGCCCGGCACCGTGGTGTTCTACTTCCAGCCCGCCGAGGAAGGCCCGAGCGACTTCATTCCCGACGGCAAAAACACCTGGGGCGCTAAGATGATGGTCGAGGAAGGCGTAATGAAATCGCCGAAACCAGACGCGGTGTTCGGGCTGCACGTCTGGGCCGGCGTCCCCGCCGGCCAGATCGCCTACCGCCCCGGCCCGACCCTGGCCAGCTCCGACGACCTGCGCATCAAGATCCACGGCAAACAAACCCACGCCGGCCGCCCCTGGGACGGCATCGATCCGATCACCGTCGGCGCGCAAACCATCGTCGGCCTGCAGACCGTGGTCAGCCGCCGCACCGACATTTCCTCTTACCCGTCGGTGGTCAGCATCGGCACCATCAACGGCGGCACCCGCTACAACATCATCCCCGAATCACTCGACATGACCGGCACCATCCGCTCCTACGACTACGGCATCCGCCAGAAACTGCACAGCGACGTACGCCAGACCATCGAGAAAATCGCCGAAAGCGGCGGCGCCAAAGCCGACGTCACCATCATCGAAAAATACGACCCGACGATTAACAACCCTGCACTAACCGAGAAAATGCTGCCGACATTGAAGTGGGCGGCCAAGGATGATGTGGTGCAGGGACCGCTGGTGGGTGGGGCGGAAGATTTCTCGTTCTTCGCCAAGGAAGCGCCGGGACTGTTTGTGTTTCTTGGAGTGACCCCGCGGGACCAGGACATGAGCAAAGCCGCGCCGAATCACAATCCGGGGTTCTTTGTGGATGAGTCGGCGCTGGTGGTTGGGGTGAGGACACTGGCGTCGTTGGCGACGGATTATCTGTATGGGAATGCCGCGGTGGGCAAGTAGAGAGGGAGGTGACTGTGGGAGCGCAGCGACCAGAAGATCAAACCACATCAACCCCTACGTGAATCGCATCATGCCGCCAAAACTCCAGATCACAATCAATCAGCCGCCCATGCTGATCATAATTGACCCGAGCAATCCTCAATCCCGGACTCCCCACCGACACCCGCAAAGCCGCCGCCGCATCGACAGATAAAGACGTAGGCACAATCTCAAACCGCACCCGCCCATAGTGCAAATCGAAATGCCGCGCATACAACTCGGTGATCGACTGATTCAAATCAAACTCGAGGATCCCCGGAAAAAACTGCGGATTCAGATAGTGCTCCACATACAACACCAGTCGCCCATCAATGCGCCGCGAGCGGCAAATCTGAATCACGCTCGACAACGCCGGCAACTGCAACCACGCACACACCGCCGCCGAAGCCGGCTGCAACCGCGCCGAAATCACCTCGGTCGAAGGTTCGCGCCCCTGCGCACTGACCATGGCGTGGAAGTGACTGCGCTGCATGAGGTTATAAGCCAGACGCGGCGGCGACACGAACCAGCCACGCCGCTCCTCACGGTAAATCTGCCCCTGTGCCTCAAGCTGCAACAGCGCTTCACGCACAGTGATCCGCGTCGTCCCGAACAGCTCGCTCAGCTTGCGTTCAGCGGGCAACTTGCTCCCGGCCGCCAGCAAACCGTGATCGATTTGCTCCTGCAACACTTGGCCAATCGCTGTCACCGCTTTCGTTGCCTCATCGCGCATCAACGTTACCTATCTGGACTAGACCAGCACTGTTTCAGGGCAAATCCGGGCGCTGCTCAGAGCGCTTTCGTGTGTTGCAAGCCTAGGCAGTGCAGATGACCGACAGATGACAAAACTACCCAACGGTCGTTTTCACGGCTTGCAATACATCGGCCAAGTCCCTTGCGTATCGGGTCTGCGTCATGGTCTACGCTTGTTTGGCAACGGCCAATCCCGGGCGGAGAAAAGATCAGCCACAAGGCCATCGACATCAAAATGTCATCCAGCCCGCCTAAATTGGCTCAGGTATTGCTGACCTAGACCAACCCAACCGCAATCGCAGCGTTGAACACGACCAAGGAGCTTCGGAATGAAACAGCTTTTCCTGGCAACACTGTTAGGCTCGACCATTGCAATGTGCAGCGCCGCCATGGCGGCCGACACCGATCTGAAAACCCTCGAAGCCGCTGCGAAAGCGGAAGGCGCCGTCAATAGCGTCGGCATGCCCGACAACTGGGCCAACTGGAAAGGCACCTG
This sequence comes from Pseudomonas sp. Sample_20, assembly GCF_004307585.1. Lineage (NCBI taxonomy): Bacteria > Pseudomonadati > Pseudomonadota > Gammaproteobacteria > Pseudomonadales > Pseudomonadaceae > Pseudomonas > Pseudomonas sp. Sample_20. The sequence continues at coordinate 121,028 of NZ_RCOA01000071.1, forward strand.
GGATGATCTGGCTGCGAATTACGGCTTGAAACACATCGACACCGATATGAGTTCGGCTCAGGAAATCGCCAAGTTCGCCGCTGAAAAAGACAACGCCACCGCCGATATCGGCGACGTCGGTGCTGCCTTCGGCCCGATCGCGGTCAAGCAAGGCGTGGTGCAACCGTACAAGCCAAGCACTTGGGATCAGATTCCGGACTGGGCCAAGGACAAGGACGGCAACTGGGCACTGGCCTACACCGGCACCATCGCCTTCATCGTCAACAAGAAGCTGCTGAACGGCTCCGACGTGCCGACCAAATGGGCTGACCTGAAAACCGGTAAATACAAAGTCTCCATCGGCGACGTGAGCACTGCTGCCCAGGCCGCCAACGGTGTCCTCGCTGCCGCACTGGCCAATGGCGGTGACGAGAAAAACATCAAGCCTGCACTGCTGTTGTTCGCCGACCTCGCCAAACAGGGTCGTCTGTCGATGGCCAACCCGACCATCGCCACTATGGAAAAAGGCGAGATTGAAGTCGGCGTGGTCTGGGACTTCAATGGCCTGAGCTACAAAGCCAAGATGGCCAACCCGGATGATTACGTAGTGCTGATTCCATCCGACGGCTCGGTGATTTCCGGCTACACCACGATCATCAACAAGTACGCGAAAAACCCCAATGCCGCCAAGCTGACGCGCGAATACATCTTCAGCGACGCCGGCCAGACCAACCTCGCCCGCGGCAACGCCCGGCCGATCCGCGCCGAACACCTGCAACTGCCGGAAGACGTGAAAGCCAAACTGCTGCCGAACGAGCAATACAAAAACGTCACGCCGGTCAAGGACGCCGATGCATGGGAGAAGACCTCCAAAGCCCTGCCGCAGCAGTGGAACGAAGAAGTCATCGTAGAGATGAAGTAATCCTTCATCTGTAGGAGCTGCCGAAGGCTGCGATCTTTTGATCTTGCCCTTTAAAAGCAACATCAAAAGATCGCAGCCTCCGGCAGCTCCTACACAGATTGGTTCCAGATTTGTTTTCGGAGTTCTTGCCCCTATGAAGCACAACGTCATCCTTGTCGTGCTCGACGGCCTCAACTACGAGGTTGCGTGTCACGCCATGGGGCATCTGCAGGCTTATGTTGGCGCAGGACGCGCGGCGCTCTATCAACTGGAGTGCGAACTGCCGGCCCTGTCCCGACCGCTTTACGAATGTATTCTCACCGGCGTGCCACCGATCGGCAGCGGCATCGTCCACAACAATGTCTCGCGCTTGTCCAACCAGCGCAGCATCTATCACTACGCCCGCGATGCCGGATTGAAAACCGCCGCTGCGGCGTATCACTGGGTCAGCGAGTTGTATAACCGCTCACCGTTCGTGGCCGCGCGCGACCGCCACACCGACGATCCGACGCTGCCGATCCAGCACGGGCATTTCTACTGGAACGACCATTATCCGGATTCGCACCTGTTCGCCGACGCGGAGAACCTGCGCCTGCGTCATGCGCCGGATTTCCTCCTGATCCACCCGATGAATATCGACGACGCCGGACACAAGCACGGCCTCGACAGCTCGCAATACCGCAACAGCGCGCGCTCGGCTGACGTCATCCTCGCCGACTATCTGCAAAGCTGGCTCGACGCTGGTTATCAGGTATTGGTGACCGCCGACCACGGCATGAACAACGATCGCTCGCACAACGGCCTGCTGGCGGAAGAACGTCAGGTGCCGCTGTTCGTCCTCGGCGAGGCGTTCAGCCTCAACCCTGATGTCACACCGAAGCAGACCGAGCTCTGCGGCACGGTTTGCGAGCTGCTCGGCGTGCCCCACGACAAACCTGTGTGCCGGGAGCTGCTCAAGTGAATGCCATGAATCGCGGCAAATGGCTCGCGGCGCTGTGTCTGGTGCCCTTCGCGCTGTTCTTTATCGTCTTCGAAATCGCCCCGCTGGTCTGGGTGATGATCAACAGCCTGCAATCGGAAGAGTCCGGCTGGGGCCTGGCCAACTTCAGCAGGATCTTCGGTTCGAAGTTCTATCGGCAGGCGATCCAGTACAGCCTGGAGATCAGTTTCTGGTCGAGCGTATTCGGCATCATCATCGCCGTGCTGGGTGCGTATTCACTACGCCGCGTCGACTCGAAGCTGCGCAACTTCGTGAATGCCTTCGCCAACATGACCAGCAATTTTGCCGGCGTGCCGCTGGCGTTCGCCTTCATCATCCTGCTCGGTTTCAACGGCAGCATCACCATCATGCTCAAGCAGTCGGGGATCATTCAGGACTTCAACCTGTACTCGAAAACCGGCCTGATCATCCTCTACACCTACTTCCAGATTCCCCTCGGCGTGCTGCTGCTCTATCCGGCTTTCGACGCTCTGCGTGAAGACTGGCGCGAGTCCGCCGCACTGCTCGGCGCCAACGGCTGGCAGTTCTGGCGGCACATCGGCCTGCCGGTGCTGACCCCGGCGTTGCTCGGTACATTCGTCATCCTGCTGGCCAACGCCCTCGGCGCTTACGCCACCGTCTACGCGCTGACCACCGGCAACTTCAACGTTCTGCCGATCCGTATTGCGGCGATGGTCTCCGGCGACATTTCCCTTGATCCGAACCTGGCCAGCGCGCTGGCCGTGGTGCTCGTGGCGCTGATGACCATCGTCACCGTCGTGCATCAATTGCTGTTGAAGAGGAGCTACCATGTCTCGCGCTGAATCCGGCCCGGCCGGCGTCTACCACCGCGTCGTGGTCTATCTGCTGTTCGCCATTCTGCTGTTGCCGCTGCTGGGCACGCTGGTCTATTCGATCGCCAGCAGTTGGTCGGCAACGATTCTGCCCAGCGGCTTCACCTTCAAGTGGTACATCCAGCTGTGGAGCGATCCGCGCTTTCTCCACGCATTCGGGCAGTCGCTGATCGTCTGCGTCGGCGCGCTGGTGTTATCGGTGGTGCTGATCCTGCCGCTGCTGTTTGTCGTGCATTACTACTTTCCGAAACTCGATGCGCTGATGAACATCCTCATCCTGCTGCCCTTCGCGGTACCGCCGGTGGTGTCCTCGGTGGGGCTGTTGCAGCTCTACGGTTCCGGGCCGATGGCGATGGTCGGTACGCCATGGATTCTGATCGGCTGCTACTTCACCGTGGCGCTGCCTTTCATGTACCGCGCGATCACCAACAACCTGCAAGCGATCAACCTGCGCGACCTGATGGACGCCGCGCAACTGCTTGGCGCCAGCACTTTTCAAGCGGCGTTTCTGGTGGTGCTGCCGAATCTGCGCAAAGGCCTGATGGTGGCGCTGCTACTGTCTTTCTCGTTCCTCTTCGGAGAGTTCGTGTTCGCCAACATCCTCGTCGGCACCCGCTACGAAACCCTGCAGGTGTACCTGAACAACATGCGCAACAGCAGCGGCCACTTCACCAGTGCGCTGGTCATTTCGTATTTCTTTTTCGTGCTGGTCCTGACCTGGATCGCCAACATCTTGAACAAGGACAAAAGCGAATGAGCTACGTCAGCGTCCAACACCTGCAGAAAAGTTATGCCGGCACCACGGTGTTCAGCGACATCGATTGCGAAATCAACAAAGGCGAGTTCGTCACCCTGCTCGGCCCGTCCGGTTGCGGCAAGTCGACTTTGCTGCGCTGCATCGCCGGGCTGACCCCGGTGGATGGCGGCAAGATCCTCCTCGACGGTGTCGACCTCGTGCCGTTGAGCCCACAGAAACGTGGCATCGGTATGGTCTTTCAAAGCTACGCGCTATTCCCCAACATGACCGTCGAACAGAACGTCGCCTTCGGCCTGCGCATGCAAAAGGTCAACGCCGATGACAGCCACAAGCGCGTCTCTGAAGTGTTGAAACTGGTTGAACTGCACGACTTCGCCAGCCGCTATCCGCATCAACTGTCAGGTGGGCAGTGCCAACGTGTCGCCCTCGCCCGGTCGCTGGTGACCCGCCCACGCTTGTTGCTGCTGGATGAGCCGCTGTCGGCGCTCGATGCTCGGATTCGCAAGCACTTGCGCGAACAGATCCGTCAGATCCAGCGCGAACTCGGCCTGACCACGATCTTCGTCACCCACGATCAGGAAGAAGCGCTGACCATGTCGGACCGGATTTTCCTGATGAATCAGGGAAAGATCGTCCAGAGCGGCGACGCCGAAACCCTCTACACCGCGCCGGTCGATGTATTCGCCGCCGGCTTCATCGGCAACTACAACCTGCTCGACGCCGAGGCTGCGTCGAAGCTGTTGCAACGGCCGATCAACCACCGCATCGCCATCCGCCCGGAAGCCATCGAATTGAGCCTCGACGGCGAACTCGACGCGCAGATCCGCAGCCACAGCCTGCTCGGCAACGTCATTCGCTATCGCGTCGAAGCGCGCGGCGTGGAACTGGTGGTGGATGTGCTCAACCGCTCCGCCGCCGATCTGCATCCCGACGGACAGCGCCTGGCACTTTCCATCGATCCGACGGCGCTGTGTGAGGTAGCCTGATGACTTTGCTGACGTTGAAGAGAGAACTGCACTGATGGCCCTGGCAATTTTTGATCTGGACGAAACGTTGATCCACGGCGACTGCGCCACCCTCTGGAGCGAGCAGATGGGGCGCCTGGGCTGGGTCGATCCCGAGTCGTTCATGCGCAAGAACAACGAACTGATGGACGCCTACAGCCATGGCAAATTACGCATGGAAGATTACATGGCGTTCAGCCTCGAACCGCTGATCGGCCGTACGCCAGAAGAAGTCGAGCACCTGGTCGGGCCGTGGGTTGAAGACTTTATCGAACCGATCATCTTCAGCGACGCGACCAAAACCATCGCCGCGCACCGCAAAGCCGGCGACCGGATTCTGGTGATCTCGGCGTCGGGCACGCACCTGGTCAGACCGATTGCCGATCGACTCGGCATCGACGAGATTCTAGGGATTGAACTGGAAGTCGCGCACGGCGTTTACAGCGGCCATACCGTGGGCACGTTGACCTACCGCGAAGGCAAGATCACTCGCCTGCTGGAATGGCTGGACGCCGAAGAAGAAAACCTCGAGGGCGCGAGTTTCTATTCCGATTCGCGCAACGATCTGCCGTTGTTGCTTAAGGTGGACTTCCCGCATGTGGTCAATCCGGATCCGGTGCTGCTTGAGCACGCCGAAAAGGCCGGCTGGCCGATCCATCTCTGGAAATGACGAAGATTTAATGCAGGAGTGAGCCTGCTCGCAATGGCGGTGTTCCAGTCAACATTGATGTTGGCTGACACGCCGCCATCGCGAGCAGGCTCACTCCTACAGGAACCTGTTGTGTCAGCTAAGACTGTCGTCAATCACCAACACCAACTTGCCCGCCACCGTATTGCTCGCCAGTTCGGCAAACGCTGCTTCGGCATCCTTCACCGCAAACGCTTTGGCCAATTGCGGACGCAAGCGGCCCTCGGCAAACAGCGGCCACACATGCTGGCCCAGATCACTGAGCAGATCGGCCTTGAATTGATCGCTACGGCTGCGCAACGTCGAGCCGAGCAGTTGCACACGCTTGGCCAACACCTGCGCCAGATCCAGTTTCGCCTCGCGCCCGCCCATCAAACCGATCAGCACCCAACGTCCGTCCAGCGCCATCAGCTTGAGGTTCAGCGCCGCATAATTGCCGCCCACCGGGTCGAGAATCACATCGAACGGCCCGAAGTCGCGGAGGCTTTCAATTTCATCGGTGCGCACCACGCCGCCCTGCGCACCCAACGCTTCGCAGTAAGCCAGGCGTTCGGCGGAACCGACGCTGACCCAGCACGGGTTGCCGAAGGCTTTGCACAGCTGAATGGCGGCTGAACCGATTCCACTTGCGCCGGCGTGCAGGAGAATTTTCTCACCGGGCTTCAACGCTGCAAGTTGAAACACATTCAGCCAGACGGTGGCGTACACCTCGGGCAATGCCGCCGCCTCGATCAGCGAAACACCTTCGGGCACCGGCAGCACGTGCCGTCCGTCGACGACCACCTCTTCGGCCATGCCGCCCCCGGCCAGCAAGGCGCAGACCCGGTCACCGACTTGCCAGGACGAGCCCGCGCCGACCTCGCTGATCACCCCGGAGCACTCAAGACCAAGCACTTGGCTGACCCCGGGTGGCGGCGGATAAAGCCCTGCTTTCTGTAATAAATCGGCGCGATTGAGGCCGGCTGCCGCCACCCGGATGCGGACTTGTCCTACATCGCAGGTAAGACTCGGCTCTTCAACCCATGCCACTTGACCTTCAACGCCTTGCAATGCCTTCACACTGCCTCCATAGTGAGTCTGGACTGAGCCCGAAGCTGTAGCGCCGGGCTTTTTGCATTATGCGACCGGCTCTCAAAGAACCGGCGACTTCAAAGACGGCCTAATATGCGTTATCAATTGTCCCCGCGTCGAATCAGCATGAAGCATCTGCTCCCCAGCACCGCCCTCGCTCTTTTCATCGGTATCGGCCTGTTGCCGGTGTCGGGCACCACATTCGCAGCCAACAGCTGGGACAAGTTGCAGCCTGATCGCGATGAAGTCATCGCCAGCCTGAACGTCGTCGAGTTGCTCAAGCGTCACCACTACAGCAAGCCGCCGCTCGACGATGCGCGCTCGGTGATCATCTACGACAGCTACATCAAGCTGCTCGACCCGTCGCGCAGCTATTTCATGGCCAGCGATATCGCCGAATTCGACAAGTGGAAGACCCAGTTCGACGACTTCCTCAAAAGCGGCGACCTCAACGCCGGGTTCACCATCTACAAGCGCTATCTGGACCGCGTCAAGGCGCGTCTGGACTTCGCCCTTGCCGAGCTGAACAAAGGCGTCGACAAGATGGACTTCAACACCAAGGAGACCTTGCTGATCGATCGCAAGGACGCGCCTTGGCTCAAGTCCACCGCAGAACTCGACGACCTGTGGCGCAAACGCGTCAAGGACGAAGTGCTGCGCCAGAAGATCGCCGGCAAAGACCCGAAGCAGATCCAGGAAACCCTGACCAAGCGCTACAAGAATCAACTGGCGCGCCTCGACCAGACCCGTGCCGAGGACATCTTCCAGGCGTACATCAACACCTTCGCCATGTCCTACGACCCGCACACCAACTATCTGTCGCCGGATAACGCGGAAAACTTCGACATCAACATGAGCCTGTCCCTCGAGGGCATCGGTGCCGTGTTGCAGAGCGACAACGATCAAGTGAAGGTCGTGCGTCTGGTGCCGGCAGGCCCGGCGGACAAGACCAAGCAGGTCGCTCCGGCCGACAAGATCATCGGCGTTGCCCAGGGCAACAAGGAAATGGTCGACGTGGTCGGTTGGCGTCTGGACGAAGTGGTCAAATTGATTCGCGGTCCTAAAGGCACCGTGGTGCGTCTGGAAGTCATTCCGGCGAGCAATGCGCCGAACGACCAGACCACCAAGATCGTGCCGATCACCCGTGAAGCGGTGAAGCTCGAAGATCAGGCCGTGAAGAAGTCGATCCTCAGCCTGAAACAGGACGGCAAGGACTACAAACTTGGCGTGATCGAGATCCCGGCCTTCTACCTCGACTTCAAGGCATTCCGTGCCGGCGATCCGGACTACAAGAGCACCACCCGCGACGTCAAGAAGCTGCTCACCGAGCTGCAGAAGGACAAAGTCGACGGCGTGGTCATCGACCTGCGCAACAACGGCGGCGGCTCCCTGCAGGAAGCCACCGAACTGACCAGCCTGTTTATCGACAAAGGTCCGACCGTGCTGGTGCGTAATGCCGATGGCCGTGTCGACGTCCTCGAGGACGAAAACCCGGGCGCGTTCTACAAAGGCCCGATGGCGCTGCTGGTCAACCGTCTGTCCGCTTCGGCTTCGGAGATCTTCGCCGGCGCCATGCAGGACTACCACCGTGCGCTGATCATCGGTGGCCAGACCTTCGGCAAGGGCACCGTGCAAACCATTCAGCCGCTGAACCATGGCGAACTGAAACTGACCCTGGCCAAGTTCTACCGTGTCTCCGGGCAGAGCACCCAGCATCAGGGCGTGCTGCCGGACATCGACTACCCGTCGCTGATCGACACCAAGGAAATCGGCGAAAGCGCCCTGCCGGAAGCCATGCCGTGGGACACCATCCGCGCGGCGATCAAACCAGCGGCCGATCCGTTCAAGCCGTTCCTCGCCCAGCTGAAGTCCGAACATGACGCGCGCACCAACAAGGATGCCGAGTTCGTGTTCATCCGCGACAAGCTGGCCCTGGCGCAGAAACTGATGGAAGAAAAAACCGTCAGTCTCAACGAAGCTGATCGTCGCGCCCAGCACGCCGACATCGACGCCAAGCAACTGGCGATGGAGAACATCCGTCGCAAGGCCAAAGGCGAAGAACCGCTCAAAGAGCTGAAGAAAGAAGACGAAGACGCACTGGCCGCTGCCGAGCCGGACAAGGTCAAACCGGAAGACGATGCCTACCTGAGCGAAACCGGGCGCGTGCTGCTGGATTACCTGAAACTGAGCAATCAGGTGGCCAAGAAGTAAGTGATGGCAATTTAGTGCTGGCGATCCCCGGATCGTCATCAAACAGTCATCATTCTGTCGTGCAATAAAGGACCGGGAGCAAGCGCTCCCGGTCCTTTTTTTATCGCCAGAGACTGCCATGACCACGACCGAACAGCTGAGCGCCTTGAGCTCGATCCTGACTCAAAGCGGTTTACACAGCTTGTTCCAGCCGATCATCTGTCTTTCCGAACGCCGCATTCTCGGTTACGAAGCCCTGACCCGTGGCTCGTCCAACAGCCCTCTTCACTCGCCGATCGCCCTGTTCGCCGTGGCGCGACAGGCTGGCCGATTGAGCGAACTGGAGATCGCCTGCCGGCAAAGCGCCTGTCGCCGCTTCAATGAGCAGCAACTGCCGGGCAAGCTGTTCCTTAACGTCTCGCCAGAATCCTTGCTCGAAGCCGCGCACCAACCCGGGCGTACGTTGCAACTGCTGCAGGACTTGGGCATTGCGCCGAGCCAAGTGGTCATCGAGCTCACCGAGCAGACGCCAATCGATGACTTTCAGTTGCTGCAAACCGCTCTGCATCACTATCGGGCGATGGGTTTTTCCATTGCGCTGGACGACTTGGGCGCAGGCTATTCGAGCCTGCGCCTGTGGTCGGAATTGCGTCCGGATTACGTGAAGATCGACCGGCACTTCATCGACGGTATTCATCAGGATGCGTTGAAAAGAGAGTTTGTCGGTTCGATTCTGCAAATCGCCAAAGCCTCGCGCGCGCAGGTGATTGCCGAGGGGATCGAGTTGCCGGAAGAACTCGCGGTGCTGATTGAAATGGGCGTCGACCTGGTGCAGGGCTACCTGCTCGGCCGCCCTCAGGAACATCCGTCCCGCGACGCTCGCGCCTTGATGCCCAAACACGATAGCAGCGCTGTCGCGCTGAATGACGAAGGCAGCGACCTCAGCGCCCTGCTCAACGATCAGCCCGCCGTGCAACGCGATACGCCCACCGCGACGGTACTGGAAGCCTTCCGCCGCCAGGCCAACCTCAATTCGCTCGCCGTGCTCGACGAACAAGGCCAGCCCTGCGGCATCGTCCATCGCCACTCGCTGTCGGACGCACTGCTCAAACCGTTTGCCACCGATCTGTTCGCGCGCAAACCGATCAGCCGCCTGATGAACGATGATTTCCTCGCCGTGGAAATCAGCCAGTCGCTGCAGCAAGTCAGCCGCCTGATCACCAGCCGCGCCCGCCAGCGCATCGAAGAAGACTTCATCATCACCCTCAACGGCAGTTACCTCGGCCTCGGCCGGGTGATCGACGTGCTGAAACTGATCACCGAACTGAAAATCCAGCAAGCACGCTACGCCAATCCCCTCACCTTGCTCCCGGGCAACGTACCGATCCAGCAATGCCTCACCCGCCTGCTGCAACAGGCCCGCGAGTCGATCATCTGCTACGTCGACATCGACAGCTTCAAACCCTTCAACGACATCTACGGCTATGGCCGTGGCGACGAAGTCCTGCTCTGCCTCGCCCAATGCCTCAACGAACGCATCGACCCCACCCGCGACTTTGTCGGCCACATCGGCGGCGACGACTTCCTCCTCGTCCTCGGCCCCGAAGACTGGCGCAAACGCCTCAACCAACTGCTCGACGACTTCCAGAACCAATGCCGCCGCTTCTATCGGCCTGAACACCTTGAGGCAGGATGTTTTATTGCGCCGAATCGCCAGGGTGTGCGGCAGGAATTTGCGTTGTTGTCGTTATCGATCGGGGTGGTGCATCTGCGGCCTGAGGCTTGTGCAGAGCTTGATGCCAGCCAGCTTGCGGAGATGGCTTCGCAGGCTAAGCATCATGCGAAGGGGGTTGTGGGGTTTAGTGTGTATTTGCTCGATGCTATAGCGCCTCCGGCCCAGCCATCACAGCTAGTTGGTTAAACCCCAGCACAGTAGCGCATCATGAACTCCATGTAGTTCACAATCATAATTTAGCGATCACATGCTCCTCTTTCAAGACACGGAAGGGTAGTAAGTAGTCACGACTAATTCTCAATCTATCGGATAGTCGCAAGCCCAAGGGGGAACGAACAACTCTGGATTAATCCCATTCAATTCAAGAAAGGCATTTATTTCGTCCTCCGTCTCCATTTTTTTCAGTTTTGTAATTGTGGTATCGCTAGCACCAAAACTATCTCTGGCTTCCAAAATATGAACTGGCACGGTGAACTCAATGAAGACGAACTTAGAGCTCTTGGAATCCTCAAGGAAGTCGTAATAGCGTTCTCCTGGGTGCCTATCCATAAAATTCAAGTGATACACAGCATAAATGGCAGCCCATTTCCGAAGCGAACGATCATGCGAAGGCATCTCTTGGGCTATCTCTGTGTAATTTCTAGCCTCCAGCCCCCACCATACTTTTCTAGAAATCACTTTGTAAATGCTCATTTTTCCGTTTGATGAGGCTCGCCCCATATTACCCTCGTGTGAATTCGTTAGTTCACAGACTCCATCAACATCGCGTTGTGTGCTCTGCGCCGGCGGTGGCAATGGACTAATCAAATCGGATACCCGCACCGCCATGGGGGGCAGAATAATTCCGGATTGATCGCGAGCCGTTCCAAAACCGTATAGATATCCTCCTCAGAATTAACGGGCACAAAGTTTAATATCACGACATCCCGATCATCAATACCATCGCTGGAGCCAATTTCTTTAATAGCCAAAGTAAACACTACAATCGAAAACCTAAACCCTTTCGATTTATGAATAAAATCGTAATATTGATGCGGATCGCCTGAGAAAGAATATTTGTATATAGCATATATTGAGACCCATTTTCGACTTGAGTGATCTTTGCACGGAAGTTCTTGTGCAATATTGTCGTAGCTCGTCCCTTCGAGTCCATACCATACGCTACGAGCGATTTTCTTCTGCTGTTTCATTTTTGACCTGCAAATGAGTTTGGCCAGTAAATTCGGATTACTTTGCCGTCCTTTGGATGCAATTGTAGATGAGGCATGACAGCATGCGGATCGTCAGGACTATGATTTGCCATGTAAACTTTTCGATTCACAACATTAGATACAGCTGTGTCATCCCAGTGATAGTACGATTCTTTCCCAAAGGGCGTTTGGAAATAGTCTTTGGCGGTAACGGAATTGAACTCTTCAGCATTCCTATATCCTTGACCTAAATATTTCCCTCTGAACAATTCTTCAGCTTCAGCTCGACTGTTAACAGTAACGTCCTTAGCACCTTGATCCAGCAGCGCAGAAGCTCGTTTAACGCTAGGACTCGACCATTCTATATCCGGTGGAAGAGGTTCTCTGGTATCAACCTTTGCATTCCCGCATGGTGCCGTTGGATTCCCTTTTCCGTCTCCATCTGGCGGGCATCCGTTCAACCCCAACGGATCAACCCACCCCGTCGGATTCGGCACGTACTGGTACTGATTCAACCCACCCGCGAGCTTCACCGGATCCGGTGTCAGATACCGCCCAAGCCTCGGGTCGTAATACCGATGCCGGTTGTAGTGCAGCCCACTTTCAACATCGAAGTACTGCCCCTGAAAGCGCAGCGGTTGATCCAGGTAGTCTTCGCCGGCCAGGGTCACAGCGGCGACTTTGCCGTAGGCGTCGTATTGCGCGGACCAGACGATTTCACCGCTGTAGTCGGTGAGTTCCTGCGGGGTGCCGAGGTGGTCGAGTTGGTAGTAGA